>NZ_JBEZNQ010000070.1:0-41318 GCF_040653315.1 Streptomyces sp. NPDC047981
GGGCGAGTAGACCTTCATCACCATAAAAGATGCCTCCTACCCGGCCCCTACCGGGACCGGGCTCAGAGGTGTCCACCACTCGGGGACAGGTCCCACCCAGCCGCTCGGCCGCTTCGGCCGCTTCGGCCGCGTCGACCGCGTCAGCCGCTTCGGCCGCTCAGCCGAACTGGACCGACCGCTTCGCCAGGCCCATCCAGAACCCGTCGATCACGCTCCGGCCGGCGTCCAGGTCCCCGGTCGCGTCCGCCGCGCCCAGGGTGACGAAGAGCGGCGCGAAGTGCTCCGTACGCGGATGTGCCAGGCGCCCGGCCGGGGACTTGTGCTCGAAGTCCAGGAGCGCGTCGACGTCCTGCGCCTCCAGCGCGTGGCGGCCCCAGTCGTCGAACTCCGCCGACCATCCCGGCACTCCCGCACCGGTGTGCCGCAGCGCGGCCAGGTTGTGGGTGAAGAAGCCGCTGCCGACGATCAGCACGCCCTCGTCGCGCAGCGGCGCGAGCCGCCGGCCGATCTCCATCAGCTTCCGGGGATCGAGCGTGGGCAGCGAGATCTGGAGCACCGGCAGGTCGGCGTCGGGGAACATCTCCACCAGCGGCACGTACGCGCCGTGGTCGAGCCCCCGGTCGGGGATGTCCTGCACCGGCGTGCCCGGCCCGTGCAGCAGCTTGCGGACCGAGGCGGCGAGTTCGGGCGCGCCCGGGGCGTCGTACCGCACGCGGTAGTAGTGCTCGGGGAAGCCCCAGAAGTCGTACACGAGCGGCACGGTCTCGGTCGCGCCGAGGGCGAGCGGGGCCTCCTCCCAGTGGGCGGAGACCATCAGGATCGCCTTGGGCCTGGGCAGCCCGGCGGACCAGGCGGCGAGCTCACCGGGCCAGACGGGGTCGTCGGCGAGCGGCGGGGCACCGTGCGAGAGGTAGAGGGCGGGCATCCGTTCCAGCGTGGCGTCCATGATGACGACCGCCTCCCGACGGCGAAGAGAGATGGGGACGAGAGAGAGTTCTTGAAACTTCAAGCGTAGGGCTCTCCATGAGGGTAAGCCCATATAGTTCAACTTTCAAGAACGAGTCGTACGATGGATCCCATGACCACCGCACCCGAAGACGCGCCCCGCTGGCTCAGCGACGAGGAACAGTGCGTCTGGCGCGCGTACCGCCACGCCACCACCCTCCTCGAGGACCATCTCGACCGCCAGCTGCAGCGCGACGCCGGGATGCCGCACATCTACTACGGCCTGCTCGTCCAGCTCTCCCAGGCGCCCCGGCGGCGGCTGCGGATGACCGAACTGGCCAAGGACGCCAAGATCACCCGCTCCCGGCTCTCGCACGCCGTCGCCCGCCTGGAGAAGAACGGCTGGGTGGTCCGCCAGGACTGCCCCTCCGACAAGCGCGGCCAGTTCGCGCACCTCACGGACGAGGGCTTCGAGGTGCTGAAGCGGACGGCGCCCGGTCACGTCGACGCCGTACGGCAGGCCATGTTCGACCGGCTCAGCCCGGAGCAGGTGGCCCAGCTCGGCGAGATCATGAAGGTCATGGCGGAGGGGCTCCAGCCGACCGGCCCGGACGCGGACCTGCCCTGGCTCCGCTGAGCGGAACCAGGGCAGGACGATCGGACCGTACGGGGGCGGTACGAGGACCGCACGAGGATCAGTGCGCGATGACGGGGATCTTCACCTCGTCCTCGGCACCCTCGCCCGAACCGGAACCCGAACCCGAACCGGCGACCGGCCCGGTCTCCGGCTTCCCGGTGTTGATGAGGGTGAAGGCGATCGTGGCCGCGACGACCAGGATGCCGACGGCCCACCAGATGGCCGCCGCGTAACCCTCGACCATGCCCTGGAGCTGGAGCAGCTTCTGGGCGCCCTGCGTGGTGGCACCGGCCGCGTGGTCGGCGATGTACGCGGTCGTCGCCGAGGCGGCGATCGTGTTCAGCAGAGCCGTGCCGATGGCGCCGCCGACCTGCTGCGAGGTGTTGACCATCGCGGAGGCCACACCGGCGTCCCGCGGGTCGACCCCGTGCGTGGCGAGCGACATGGCGGGCATGAACGCCGTACCCATGCCGAGGCCGAGCAGCAGCTGCGCGGGCAGGATCAGCCCGGCGTAGGACGTGCCGATCTCCAGCTGCGTGAGCAGCAGCATGCCGAGGCCCGCGGTCAGGAAGCCCGGGCCCATCAGCCAGCGCGGGGGAACCCGCATCATCAGCCGCGTACCGATCTGGGTCGAGCCCACGATCATGCCCGCGATCATCGGGAGGAACGCGAAGCCCGTCTTGACCGGCGAGTACCCCTTCACGACCTGGAGGTAGTACGTCAGGAAGAGGAACAGGCCGAACATCGCGATGATGGCCAGACCCAGCGAGAGGTACACGCCGCCGCGGTTGCGCTCGGTCAGGACGCGCAGGGGCAGCAGCGGGGACTTGACCTTCGCCTCGGTGAGGACGAAGGCGGCGAGCAGCACGGCCGAGGCGACGAACATGCCGATCGTCAGGGCGTCCGACCAGCCCTCGGACTCGGCGCGGGTGAAGCCGTAGACGAGCGCGACCAGGCCGAGGGTGGACAGGACCACGCCCGGGATGTCGAGCGGCGAGCGGTTGCGGCCACCGGCCGGCTCGCGGATCACGAAGTACGCGCCGACGGCGGCGACGATCGCGAACGGGATGTTGACGTAGAAGGTCCAGCGCCAGTTCAGGTACTCGGTGAGGAAACCGCCGAGGATCAGGCCCACCGCGCCACCGCCACCGGCGATCGCACCGTAGATGCCGAAGGCCTTGGCACGCTCCTTGGCGTCGGTGAACATCACCGCGAGCAGGGAGAGCGCGGCGGGCGCGAGCAGCGCGCCGAAGGCGCCCTGGAGCGCGCGGGCACCGAGCATCATGGCCTCGCCGGTCGCTGCACCGCCGAGGGCGGAGGCGGCGGCGAAGCCGATCAGACCGACGACGAAGGTGCGCTTACGGCCCCACAGGTCGGCGATGCGGCCGCCGAAGAGCAGCAGCCCGCCGAAGGCGAGGGCGTAGGCCGTGATGACCCACTGCCGGTTGCCGTCCGATATCCCCAGGTCCTGCTGGGCGGAGGGCAGCGCGATGTTCACGATCGTCGCGTCGAGCACGACCATCAGCTGGGCGAGGGCGATGAAGACCAGCGCTTTCCAGCGCCGGGGATCTGTTTCGGACATGGGGGTAGCCACCTCGTGGTGCGTAAAGGAAAAATCGGGATGTAAGTGGGTGGCCCGTCAGGGGAGTGACGGACACGGCTCTGTGGCCTTCAGGCCACGGTCACAGGACGGTCAGCTCGGGGTCACGACTGGTCGAAGTCGCCCCTCAGATCCTCCAGAGTGGCGGCCGAGCCGGGCAGTACGGAGCGCGCGGGCGCTTCGAGACCGTCCAGGAACAGCTGCAGATGGCGGTGGACGAAACGGTCCATGTTCAGGCAGGCGGTGCCCGGGAGCGGGCGGGTCAGCTGGGAGACGGCCACCATCAGGTCCCCGACGCCGACGTCGGTGCGGAGCCTGCCGGCGCCGTGCGCCCGGTCGACGAGGTCCTGGACGGCGTCTTCCAACTGCTCCCGCGCGGCGTGCAGTTCGGGGTGGTTCTTGTCGAAGGCGCCGTCGAGGATCGGGCACAGGGCCCCGATGCGCTCGTCGGCGGCGGCGTGGGTGAAGCGGCGCAGCGCCTCGAAGGCGTCGACCTCGCCCGCCTCGACGGCCTCGGCCCCCTCCCGCGCGAGGTCGGTGGTGCGGGCGGTGACGGAGAGGACGACCTCACGGACGAGGTCGTTCCGCTCGGGGAAGTTCCGGTAGAGGGTGGCGTTGCCGACGCCCGCGCGGCGCGCGACCTCGTCCAGCGGCACCTGCGGGCCGAACTCGACGAACATCTCACGGGCCGCGGTGACGATCCGCTCGCGGTTGCGCAGGGCGTCCGCCCGGGGGCGGGGTACGCGACGAGCGGATGCGGTACCGGCTTCGGCGGTCATGCCACGTCTCCTTCCAGAACTCTCGGACTCTCGGATCCTCGGCGACTCCCGGATCCTCGGACCCGCGGGTTGCGATCCGGGGAACGAGTCCCCACTTCTTCGAACACAGGCGTAAACGGGGAGGGAGTCCCCGGTTATTTCCCACCATGAATGTGACCTGCATCACACCACTCTGCCCTGCCGCGCGTACCCACGATCGGGCCACCCGACGCGCGCCCCCGGAGCTCTCGACACAGGCTGTCGAACAGCAGCGCTGACCAGACCGACCGCTGATCAGACGCCGACCCGAGAGGCGACCGCATGCAGCAGACCCGCCGGCGCATACGCAGACCCGTCGTCCTCGCGGCGGCAGCGTCCCTCACGCTCGCCGCCCTCGCCTCGGCCAGCACCACGCTGCCCGGCCCCGCCCCCGCCTCGGCGGGCCCGGTGGCCTCCGCGCCCGGGGACGTCACGGCGCTCGGGCCGTGCAGGATCGCGACGACGATGGGTGTGCAGATGTCGGAGGGGATGCCCACGGCCCCCGGTTACGCCCGCTCCACGGGCCGGGTCAGGGCCCTCAACCTCATGGTCGACTTCCCCGACGCGGAGGGCGAGGGCACGGCGCTCGAACGGTACGACGAGTTCTTCCCGAAGACCGCCGAGTGGTTCAGCACCAGCTCGTACGGGCGCCTGCACTACCACCCGGAGGCCCCGATACCGGAGTGGCTGCGGATGCCGCGGCCGTTCTCCTCGTACGGGATAGAGCGCGGCTCACCGTACGAACCGGGCTACCGCGGGCTCGTCGAGGACATCGTGAAGACCGCGGACCCGAAGGTGGACTTCAGCGCGTACGACCTGGTCAACATCCTGGTCACACCGAACGCCGGGCCCTCGGCCCTGGACACGGTCCTGTCCGTCACCTTCTCCGGGAACGACGAGGCGCCGTACGCGGACGGCGTCCCGCTCTCCAACACCTCGTTCGTCTACAGCCGCCAGGACGACGGCTCGGGAACGTACGACGAGACCGGCTACCGCGTGCTGCCGCACGAGAACGGCCATGTCTTCGGCCTGCCCGACCTCTACACCGTGGACGGCGGGGGCACCGTCGGGCACTGGGACATCATGTCCGAGGACTGGGGGGCCAACAACGACCTGCTGGGCTGGCACAAGTGGAAGCTGGGCTGGCTGGACAACGGCCAGGTCCGCTGCGCGTCGGCGTCCGGCGCCCACGACTACGCGCTGACGCCGCTGGCGACGGCAGGCGGCACGAAGCTCGCGTTCGTACCGCTCTCCGAGAAGTCGGGGTACGCGGTCGAGGTCCGCACCCGGGAGGGGAACGACGAGGCGGTCTGCGAGCCGGGCGTCCTGATCTACCGGGTCGAGTCGGACGTCGACACCGGCCACGGACCGGTGACGGTCTCCGACAGCGACAAGGACAGCGGCGGCTGTACGCGCCGCCCGAACGTCCACGCGGAGCTGTCGGACGCGCCGTACCGGCCGGGAGAGACGTTCACCGACCGGACGAACGGCATCCGGATCTCGGTGCTCGGCGAGCACGAGGACGGCACCTACCGGGTACGGATCACCCGCGGCTGACGAAGCCGACCTCAGCCGTCACCTCGCCGGTCCGCACGTCCGCCACATCGTCCGCCACGTCCCCCGGCGCCTCGCCCGTCAGCTCGTCCCTCAACTCCCGCTTGAGCACCTTCCCGGTGGCGTTCCGGGGCAGCTCGGTACGGCGTACGTGGACATGGGCGGGCACCTTGAAGGCGGCGAGCCGCCCTCCGACGTACGCCCTGAGCACCTCACCACTGGCCCCCGCGCCCTCCCTGAGGCGCACGACGGCGGCGACCTCCTCCCCGAGCGTCGGGTGCGGCACACCGAGGACGGCGACGTCGAGGACGTCGGGGTGTTCGTGGAGCACGGCCTCGACCTCGACGCAGTACACGTTCTCGCCGCCCCTGATCACCATGTCCTTGAGCCGGTCGACGACCGTGAAGCGGCCGTCGTGGAGCCGGACGAGGTCGCCGGTGCGGAACCAGCCGTCCTCGGTGAAGGCGGCCCGGGTGGCGGCCTCGTCGCCCCAGTAGCCGCGGACCAGGGACTGGCCGCGCAGCAGCAGCTCCCCCACCCCCTCGGCATCGGGCCGGTCGACACGGACCTCGGTGACGGGGCTCGGCCGGCCGAGGCCGAGCGGATGGGCGCGGTACTCGGCGCCGAAGGTCGCGAAGACCCCGCCGCAGGTCTCGGTGAGGCCGTAACCGTTGCGGGGCTCGATGCGCTCGCCGTACGCGGCGGTCAGCCGGGCGACGAGCTCCGGCGGCGCGGCGGCGCCACCGGTGTTGAACATCGTGAGGCTCTCCAGCGGATCACCGGTCCGCTCGGCGAGGTCGAGCAACTGGAGGGCGGTGGTCGGAACCCCGGAGTAATGGGTGACGCGATGGCGCCGAATGAGCTCGAGCGCCTCCTCGGCATCCCACTTCCGCATCAGCACCAGGGTCCCGCCGACGGCCATGACGGAGTAGAAGGAGGTGAAGGCGGCCACGTGGAAGAACGGGAACGTGGTGAGCGAGACCGGAGCGGGCCCGTACCCGGGCACGGTGCCGCGCCCGAGGGCGGAGGCGGCGGCGAAGTACCGCGGGTTCATCGCGGCCCCGGCCTGCGCGAGGTGGGTGGCGACGGCGCCCTTGGGGCGGCCGGTGGTGCCGGAGGTGTAGATGAGCGTGGCGTCGTGCTCGGGCAGGACGTCGACGGGCGGCGGCCCGAGCAGCGAGTCGGTGTCGCGCACGTACGCCTGGAACCCGTCCGTGGCCTCCCCGTGAAAGACGATCCCGGGCACGCGCTTGCGCAGGGCCCACCCCCGCACCCGCTCCAACCGCTCCCCGTCGACGAGGAGGACGCGGGGCGTGCAGTCGTCGAGGGCGTACGCGCACTCCTCCTCGGTCCACCAGGCGTTGAGGGGTACGGCGACGAGGCCGGCGAGCTGGGCGGCCCAGAAGGCGATCTGCCACTCGGGGTGGTTGCGCATGGCGACGACGGCGCGGTCGCCGGGGCGCAGCCCGTACTGGTCGACGAGGGTCCGGGCGAGCCCGCAGGCGGCGTCGAAGAAGGCGCGGTAGCTCAGCACGCCGTCCTCGGAGACCAGGAACGGCCGGTCCCCGTACGCCCAGGTGGCCTCGACGAACTCCCGCAGCGTGCGCGGCCCCTCCGCATACACACCGCCGTCGACGGCGAAGGGCCCCCCGGGCGCGGCCAGCCGGGCGGCGACGGAGTCCCCTTCGTCGAGCTGACCCACGATCGCCCCTCTCTAAGCACTCGCTCAGTCCCCGCCAGACGCTATGCCCGCCCTCCCGAGCCCGTCAAACAACCGCGGCCCCCGCACCCCACGACAATGGTGGCGACCTCCCCAACCCCATCCGCTAGGCTGTCAGCGGTCAGCCGACCTCCAGGGCCCCAGGCCCGAACGGGAACGCCCGACCAGTGCACGCCTTCGTAGCTCAGGGGATAGAGCACCGCTCTCCTAAAGCGGGTGTCGCAGGTTCGAATCCTGCCGGGGGCACATGGGAAAAGGGCACCTAGCAACGTTGCTAGGTGCCCTTTGACATCCACAGCTGACATCAACGGCGACGGTCAGGGGCGACCGGGGCGCCTCTTGAGCAGCCGATCCATGTGGCTGATGGCCTCGCGCTGGGTGTCCTGGACGACGTGCGTGTACACATCCATCGTGATGCTGATCTGGCTGTGCCCGAGGATCTCCATGACGACGCGAGGAGCGACCCCGGCCGCGGTGAGGAGCGTCGCGCAACCGTGGCGGGCATCGTGCAGCCGGATGACGCGGAGGCCGGCGGACTCGGCGACGCGGGTGAAGGAGCGGTAGACGTTCCGCGGCTCGACGGGCCGACCGGTGCCCGTGGTGAAAACGTAGCCGCCCTCCTGCCACCTCTCCCCCGCCTTGATCCGCTGGCGCTCCTGCCGCATCCGGTGCCAGCGGAGAGGCGCGATGCACATGGCGGGCAGGGGCACGGCCCGCCGACGGCGCCCCTTGGGATCGTCGTCGTACAGGACCCCGCGTCGGCGCTGGGTCTGCTGCCGGACGTAGAGAACGCGGTGATCGAGATCCACGTCCACCCAGCGGAGTCCGACGAGTTCGCCCCGACGCAGCCCCATGGCGATGGCGAGCACGAAGGCCGCGTACAGCGGGTCCCGTCGGGCGGCAGCGAGGAAGTCGAGCGTCTCGTCCAAGGACCAGGGGCTCAGCTCCCTCGCCTTGGCTCGGGGCGACTCGACGAGGGTGGCCACGTTGCGCGTGATCAGCTCCTCGCGGCAGGCGGCGGTGAGGGCGGTCCGCAGGACACGGTGGGACTCCTTGGCCGTGGCGGCCGTGGTCTTCTTCTCCAGCTGGACAAGGAAGCGGCGGACGTCGGCGACGCTCAGGGACTCCAGCCGCTTGGAGCCGACCATCGGGACGAGGTACAGGCGGACGTGCGCCTCGTATTTGTCGTACGTGCTGAGCTTGCGCCGCGGCTTGATGACATTGTCCAGCCAGTACGGCAGCCACTCGGAGAGCTTCGCCGAGCGGGTCGGGACGGGGATGCCGTTGTCGGCCTTGTCGAGGAGTGCGCGGCGCTTGGTGTCGCACTCCGCCCAGGTCTTGCCGTAGGCGAACTTGCGGGCTCGGGTGCCGTCCGGCTGGAGGACGTAGACGGCGGCCTGATAGCGGCCGTCCTTCCGCTGGGTGATGGTGCCGGCGCCGTTCGGGTTGCGCTTGCGCTGGGTGGCCATCAGGCGGCCTCCCCGATCGCGTCGGCGATGAAGTCCCTTACGGCGACGGCCGGGACGCGGCGGGCGCGGCCGACCGTGATCGAGGTCAGGCGGCGCGTCCGGATGAGGTCGTACACGGTGGAGCGACCGAGCTTGAGCCGCGCCATGACCTCGGGCACGGTCAGCAGTTCGTCGGTGGCGGTCATCATGCCGCGGCTCCTTCCAGGGCGAGTTGGTCGCGTAGGGCCTCGCGGGCGGTCTCCCGGTTGAGCTGGATGTCACGGGCGATGCTGGCGGCGAGGGCAGCCTCGCCGGGGGTGTGGCCGTGACCGGCGTACTGCCAGGAGGCGAGCACAAGGACGGTGTCCGGGTCCGTGCTGTCTTCCTGCGCGGCGCGGTAGTCGGCGCGGACCTGACGGAGGGCGCCGAGGGTGGTCGAGTAGCGGCGGGACTTGGTGGAGAAGTGCCCGCGGAAGCCGAGCATGTGGGCCCAGGCGGCGAGCTTGCGGTCCGGGTAGAGCGGGGCGAGGTCGAGGCAGGCCTCGATGAGACGGCGGGGATGGTCGGGCACGTCCAGGAGGTCGAGGACTTCCCGGTTGCCGATCCGGCGGTCGAGGCTGCCGGTGGTCTCAGCCGCCTTGGTGGCGTACTTGGCGACGTAGGCGGCGACGGCCTGTTCGGTGATGTCGGAGCCGTCGCCGAACGCCTTGACCGGGCGAATGTCGAGCTGTCGCCCCCACTGGAAGCGCCGGCGCGGCTGGTCCCCGGCGGCCGGGACGGTGATCGTCGTGTACGCATGGACGGCGGCGGCTCGGATCGCGTCGTCGAGTAAGCGCACGCTGGCCCAGGACGGCGGGGCAGTGCCGGGGCCGTCCGGACCGTCGAGGCGGATCACGGCATGGAAGTGGATGGCACCTCGCTTCTGGAACTCGGCTACCTTCCCGTACGACACCCGGAGGACGTCTCTCAGTTCGCGTTGGGTGAGTCCGGCGCGGGCGGCGAGCTCGCGGCGCAGGCGGTTCGTGAAGCGCTGCCAGAGCTGTCCGGCGTGGTTGTTGAAGAGAACAGCTCCCGCGTAGTCGTACGAAGCGGGGTCGAGCGCCGTACCCAGGACAGGGTCGTTCTCCGGGTGGCGGGTGCCGCATCGGCAGGTACCGCGGTCGGGCCGGTTGTGCACGGGCCCGAAGGACGGGGCGGTGAGGGTGGCGAACACCCGGGGGTGATCGCGGACGGCCGCGGGGATGTTCTTGGCCTCGTCGCCGGCCAGGCCCGCGCGGATCAGGTGGTAGGTGTCCCCGGCGTACGTGTGCGCGCAGGAGGGGCAGCGGGAGGCGCGGCGGTTCCCGCAGGCGACGCGGAGGCGTCCCCCGGGCTCGGCGTCCGTGGAGTAGCGGCGCAGGGTCTCGCCGGACGTGCGGTCCTTGGCGAGCGACCAGCCGGTCAGGTGGACGGGATCGGAGCAACCGCCGGTGCGGTGCACCTGGTCCTTCCAGCGGTCGAAGCCGGGGGTTCCGGCCACGCGAAGGACGTCGTGCAGAGTGGCCGGGTCCAGGCCCGCCGCGGTGGCGGCGGTGCGCTGTTCCATGATGGGTGTTCCTTCCGGTTGAGAGATCGGCGAGGGGTACGGCTCCCGGGCGGCCGATGCTTGGCGGTATCGAGGCCGCCCGGGGGCCGGTCAGCGGTGCTTGGCCGAGGACGCCAGGAGCGAGCGGACGACGACGGCGCAGACGGCGACCGACACGGCGGTGACGGCGGCCGCGAGGAGCATCGAGACCAGGACCGTGCCGACGACCAGGACCACGGCGGTACCGGCGCCGATGGCGGCGAGTGCGGTGCCGGGGGTGATCTGGACGGTCGGCCGGGACACCGGGGTGACCGGCACCGAGGGTTGCTGCGCGGGCTGGATCGCGGTCGGTTCGACGACGGCGGGCGGGGTGACGAGGCCGGTAGGCATCGGCATGGTCGGGATCTTCGGTCGGAGCATGGCGGTTCTCCCTTCCGGGTCAGGTGGTCACTTGGTGATCGCGGTGTCGATGACAGGGGCCAGCACGCTGTCGGCGAGGAGGAAGCCGCCCAGGAGGATCACGGCGACGAGCCACCAGGGCGGGCGGATCAGCTTGATCCCGAGAACACCGACGACGATCAGGGCGAGCCAGAGCGGGACGTCCACGAGCGGTATCCGTTCAGTCGGCGATGCGGCAGCGGTGGGTACGGGCCGCGAGCTGCGCGGCCGAGGAGCTGGAGTAGTCGGAGGACCAGCCGCAACGGTCGGAGGTACAGACGGCGGCGTACTTGGTGCGGCCGTGACGGTCACGGTGGGTGCCGATCTGCACGGGACCGATGCGCATCACGGAGTGGAAGTGCTCGCGAGGGGACATGGTGTTCTCCGTTCTGATCAGGCGAGTTGGGCGGCGATGGCGTCAGCCATGGGCGCGGGGACGCCGAGACGGGCGCGCAGGGTGTCGGTGTCGATGGGGTGGCCCGTACGGGCGCGGTGGTCGGCGGCGACCTTGCGGGCGTGCTCGACCAGCGCGACCGGAACCGGGATAGCGGGCGCGATCTCGGGCACTGGCTGGGCGGACGCAGCAACGACATCGGGCTCGGAGACGTAATCCGGCTCGGCGGGCTCAGGTGTCGGGTCCGGCTCGACGGTTGGTGTCGGGGAGTGGGCGAGGAGGGTGCCACCGAGGAAGGCGACCGCCGGCCACCCGGCGACGCCGAAGCGGAGCCAGGCGGGCGGATCGGCGAGGTCGAGGAATCCGGCGGTGGCGACGTTCGCCCCGAGCGAGGCGAACAGGGAGACCAGGAACCAGCACCAGGCGAGACGGGACGAACCGTCCGCGCGGAGCCGGCGCCAGGCGGCGACCAGGAGCAGGTCGACGGAGACGGGGTAGGCCCACGCCTTCCATCCGGTCTGACCAGCGGCGGCGGCCAGGTCGTGCAGGTGGGCGAAGGACAGCGCACCGGCGATCAGGGCTTGGACCAGCACGGCGTCGATGCGGAGCTTGCTGGTCATGCGATCACCTCCTTGCAGGTGTTTTGGGCATGGCGGGGTAGGGACGCGGCGCGAAGAGGTCACGCCGACCGAGTGAGGCAGGGAAGATCAGGCCGTAGCCGGGGCCGGGACCTTGGCGAGGGACACCGACGGCTCGACGTCGGGCCGGAAGTCAGCGAGGCCAGGCAGTTCCGGGGCCAGGTACGCGTACTTGTTGCAGGCGTTGACGGCCGTGCGGAGCGAGATGTGCGGCGTACGGATACGGGACCAGCCGCCGGAGGCGTCGCCGGTGATCGCGAGGCCGGGATACTCGACGGGGATCTGGACGGTGGCGAGAGCGGCGTCCGGGGCGATGTCTCCGAAGGCCATGTTGGCGCTGGTCTCGTCGTTGACGCGGTGGGCGGTCCGGGCGGTGAGCTGGGCTCGGAGCATCGTGATGCCCTTGCCGAGTTCGGAGCCGAAGCGCTGGCCGCAGATTTCGAGGTAGATGCCGGCAGCGCGGCCGAGCTGGGCGAGCCGTGCGAGGGCGATGATGATCCGATCGCGGCGCTTCTCCTCGTCCTTCGTGGCGAACAGGGCGAGTTCTGCGACCTCGTCCACGAGGACGACGATGGGCACCGGCCGCAGGTGGTCAGGCAAGTCCCAGATGTCGGCAGCGATCTCGGCATCCGGGGTGTCTGCGGTGATGCGCTGCTCTGCCCGTATGAGCTGGTACACGCCTTCCATGTGAGCGATCAGCGCGCCCAACAGCTCGGCGGCAGTGTCGGGGTTGTCAGCGAGCGCAGAGAACCGGCGAGCCAGAGGGAACAGCTCCACTCCCTGCTTGCAGTCGATGCCCACCAAGGCAACCTGCTGTGCGGCGAGTTCGGCGACAAGGTTCCGTTGGTAGACAGACTTCCCTGACTTGGTCGCGCCGATCGTGAGGGCATGCGGAGTGGTGCGGTAGTCGCGGTAGTGGACAGCTCCGTCTTCGCGCAGTGCGACCGGCACACGCATAGGCGTGCGCTTGGCGTTGGCCGGCAACCGAACGAGCCTGAGCACGTCATAGCCCGTCATCCGCAGTTCGACCACGCCGGAGCGGATCTCCCTCGAGGTGACTCCGTACATGCCGAACGAGTGCCGGAGCCGGTCGCACGAGGCCGCGACGTCGAAAGCGTCCTGGCCAGGACGGAGCCCCAGCCGTAAGACAAGGCCAGTCCGGGTGGGCCGGAGCCGCAGGATGCGCGGTGCCCGCGGTTCGGGTGCGGGCCGGTTGGCCATCCGGGCGATGGTCAGACGCCAGCGGGGCGGAGGGACGGTCAGCCCGCAGGCGTCCATGACCGACCTGTACCGGACCAGGACCCGGAGGGTGGCGAGCGTGACGCCGAAACTCAGCCAGTACCAGGCGGGCCGCCGCCACCGCAGGAGACCCGCGAGGACGACGACCAGCGCGACGGATGCGATCAACCACCGCATGATCAGGCTGCCTTCGTGTTCGCCGCGCCACCGACCAGCGAGGTCACCGCGACGGCCCGGAAGGCGATGCCGTGGCGACGCTGGCCGTTGAACTCGTTCTCCCACGGCCGGGCAACCAGGCCCGTAACCGCGACGGGGGTGCCCATGACCAGCTCGGCGGAGACGCCGGTCTCCGGAACGGTCACGGTCAGAATCTCCACCTCGCCGTTCGCCGCGAACATCACCTCCACGGTCGCCAGCGCGGCGCCGGTCTCGGCGTCCATGGCGCGCTCGCCGGTGCGGCGGTCCTTCACCTTCGGCTGCGGGGGCTGGGCGACCATCACGGAGGCCGCGGAGGTGTCGACAGGGATCTGACGCACAGAGATCACTCCTCTAGAAGTGCTGGACTCCGTCACTCATGTACATGAGTAACATGAAGAAGAGTGCATCACTCCTATACATGAGTCAACCCGCCCGGACGAAGAAGTCCGAGCGGGCTAAGGAGAGTTGACCGCGCTTCAGTCGGCGGCGGGGATCCGGTACTCGAAGACGAACTGGTCAGCGGCCATGAGGGTGTCGCAGACCTCCACCACGCGGCCGGTCTTCGTGACAGCGTTCCGCAGCAGATGGATGACCGGAGCCCCAGGACTCAGGGCGAGCTCGGACGCCTCAGCCTTCGCGGCCGGCCGGGCTTGCAGCGTCTCCACGAACTCGGTGAAGACGTGCCCGTCGTCCTCCAGGCGGGCGTAGATACCTCCGGGCCCGGGGTTCTCCGAGAAGAGCTCGGGGATGTCCTTCACGACATCCCACGGCAGATAGGAGGTGGCGGTCTCGACAGGCGTCCCGTTCCGGAAGTACAACCGTCGCCGAGTAAGAATCTGAGTCCCCGCCTCGACGTCGAGCCGCTCGGCGATGTCCTCCGGAGCTTCCATCGGACCGATGTAGAGGACGCTCACCTTGGCAGTAGCACCGGACTGAGCCGACTCGGCCAGGTAAGCGGCCTTCCCGCCCCGACGATGCGAGGCCCGGAACCGATCCGACGACCGCAGCCGCACGGGCGGCCGGTCCTTCACGATCGACCCCTTGCCGTGCCGCGTCTCGACGAGCCCACTCGCCCGCACTTCGACCATGGCCTTCCGAATAGTCCCGCCGGCGACCCCATATCGCTCGACCAGCTCGGACTCACTAGGCACCAGGTCACCAGGCTTCAGAACGCCAGCCTGGATCTGCTGAACGATCTCCTCGGCGATCTGGACGTACCGAGGTACGGCCCGCCCACCTCCTGCGGTCGTTCCCATAGTCCTTCTCACTCTCCTATGCTCCTGTACATGAGTAACGGGAGCGCGGGAACAAAGTCAACGCCACTGCATTCGGTGTCGGTGGCGGGCGCAGTCGTACGCGAGGACGGCCGACTCCTGGCGATCCGCCGCGCGGACAACGGCACCTGGGAGCTCCCGGGCGGCGTCCTCGAACTCACCGAGGCCCCCGAAGAGGGAGTGGCCCGCGAGGTCTTGGAGGAAACCGGCATCCGAGTCGAGGTCGACGAGCTGACGGGCGTCTACAAGAACACCACGCGCGGCATCGTCGCCCTGGTCTTCCGCTGCAAGCCGTCGGGCGGCGAGGAGCGCACTTCCACGGAGTCGACCGCGGTCGAGTGGCTCACCCCGGAAGAGATCACGGCCCGCATGACCGAGGTCTACGCGATCCGCCTGCTCGACGCCCTAGACAACGCAGGCCCCCACGTCCGCAGCCACGACGGGCGACACCTCCTGGAGAGGTCCGCATGACGGCGCCGAAGCACGTGAAGGACTTCGGGAACGTCTACGGCTTCCTGGACCAGGTCCGCCTCCGCCCCGGAATGTGGGTTCCCAATATCTCTCTGGCGCACCTGGACTCCATGCTTCTCGGCTACCGGGTAGCCATTGAGGTGCACAACGCCGAAGAGGACTTCCCCTTCTGGACTCCGGGCGGGGACACCCCCTTCGATACCTGGTTGAACGAGCGCAACGGCCGTGGAAGCGCCGTGCGTTGGCCAGCACAGATCGAGCATGAAGCCGAGACCACCGGCACTCCAGCCGTCGAGCTGTTCTTCAGCCTGCTCGACCAGTTCCGAGCCGAGCGCCAACAGCCGGCGCGGTAAGACTTTCCCTACTTCATCAAGGCACCCGCCGCGCACGGCGCGGCGCGCGCGGCCCGTCGCCCGGGCCTGCGCTCCTGTCTACGCCCCGCTCCAGCCCGGCCGCCGTCCGCACGCCTGGACAGCTCGGGTTGATGGGTGGCAAACCACGAAGTGACCGAGGCGGTACGCGAGTGCGGCTCAAGGCGATGCCTCCGGCGGGGGCCTTCAAACTCCGGGATGGAGGGGGCTCCGTGGGCGAGTGCTGGCCGTGGGATGTTGAGGAGGTGGAACTCCCATCCCGTCTGCCGTCGACCCAGGCAGAGCCGAGCAGACACGGCACCGGGCGTCCAGGTCGTTCGTACAGTGGCGCGCTCCACCTGGACGCCCGGCACCGCGCCTGCTCCACGGTGTGTGGGTCGACGGCAGACGGGATGGGAGTTAGGTGCCAAGTGGCGTTTGAGACCGCCCGTCACGCCCTGCGATTATCGGCCTGACGCTGAAACATCTACATCACCAGCGTGCGCTCCAACTCCGACATGATTGACGGTTCACGAATTCGATCGCTCAGATGATGGGAACATCATGGTGATCCGTGGCGAGCACAAATCCGTTCTTGACAATGTACGCTTCGACATAATGACACCCCCTCCAGCGCGTCGGCTCACGCCTCTTCCTCGTCCGGTTCTCATCTCGGATGATATTTCCGCGGAGTTGCCCATGAACAGCGGCTTCGCTACCCCGGTTCCGCACTTTCCAATATAGATCGAACGGCTCAGGCACATCCGTGGTGATGGAGAACTCCAGATCTTGCGCTGTTCTCACATTCCGGAGCCTACGCAATGGCCCATCACGGAAACCGTTACGCGGGAGAACCCTGGCATTGATAAGCAAGCCGTAGCCGCCTTTCCAGGTAAAGCCAAGCTCCTCAATGTACTGCTCTTGGGGGGCACGAGCCTCGCGTTCAGGACGAAGTCGAGAGGAGGCGGACAGAGACTTTTCAACGACGGCCGGCTTCTGGAATGACGTTCCAAAGACGCGCTGCCAGGCACTCAGGCTCACGGCCTTATCTGCCGCATCGTAGGCCTCGGCTACCCAGTCACAGTAGATCTTGACCTTGTTTCGGAAGTTTTCGTACTGGGCTTGATCCCAACGGTGATTGAACGTTGTCTGCGGGCAACTCGGATCCGGAAGAGGTGGCATGAGCGGATGCAGGTCAAGCCAGTTACTCAAGTCAGTCAAGAGCGTCTTCAGCGCAGTGGGAGTGTCGCTGTAGCGCGAATCCGTATCCCACGCCTGCACCCGCTCGCCCAGCATGGTGGTGAGGATTACCGAAGGAACGCTGAACGTCTGCTTGTAATCACGGACGTACTTGAGGAGTCGAATTACGCGCCGAAGATTCCCGTTCGCGAGATCATCCTTCTCTTTCATCCAATCAGTGAAGCCCTGCGGGTTCGTCTCCTCGAATTCATTTTCAGCGTAGTTCACGATGGATTCGCTGCCGTCACCCAGCACGATGTAGGGGACTACGTCTACATGGCAGTCTCCTGCGTAGACGATTCGGCAGCACCGATTCTTCTTGGTGACCTTGGAACGGTACGTAGCCGAGCGCTTGAACGCAGCTCGTACCTCCCGCAGGTAGTCCTTCGGCTCCCAATTCTCGACCTCCCGGAGTTGTAGGAGGATGTCAGCGTCAAACTCGTGATTGTTGAGGGGTTTGATAATTGTGCGATGTGCCCAGGAGCCCTGGGGCGAGTGATCCTCGTACAGGTCTCCGATGCTTGTGTCGTTCTTGAACGTGGACGTGATGGCACGGACTCGATCATCGAGCTGCCCGAGCCGCGTCTGGTTCAGGTTGACAGTGTCTTTGAGGAAGGCATCGAAGTAGGCAAGCAGCTTCACGAGACCTCCAACACAGACGTGTACCGTCCATCGGTGCGGTCGTAGATGGCCAAGGTGGGGTGCACGTGAGACTCGTGCACTCGCCCTAGTTCCACCGCAGCGGAAAGTGGGGCGGCAGCCAGTACGTGCAGCCGCTGGATGCCCTTGTGCTGGGCTTCGAGGTCTGACAGTAGCTGCCGAATTGCGTTGACGAACTCGTCCAGCGTGGCGCGCGAATCGATCACGTCAACAGCCGGGACAATGCCCTGCGGACGGATAACCCAGCGTGGAAGCTCCGCAAGCTCGTCGGGCAGCTCCTCCGCCTGAATGGAACCTGAGACGTTCAGAATGAGGACCCCCTCCTCTGCATCCCTCGACACACTGCCGTGCGTCTCAGTCACGAAGGGACGACCCGGTCCCTGAGCATCCGGCCAATTCCAGGCCTCCGTCGACCGGTGACGCTGGTAGGTGGTCACGGCGAACGTGTCGTTAAGCCGTGACCCGAAGTAGACCAGGAGCGGCAGCCGCGCGAAGCCAAAGGCGCTGACGTGCTGCACTGAGTCCTCGCGCAGTGCATCTGCAAGTCGGAGCTCGATTACCTGATCGATCTGCTGGCGGCACTGCTCCCAGTAGGCCGGGCCAGCGGTCTCCTCGCCGAGCACATTGCGGAGGTCGATCTCGAAACCGTCGCCGTGGAGGCTGAGCGGAAACTCAGGGAATCGCGCCTCGGAACGGATCACTGCCTCAGCGGCCGTGGGCTTGGTCAGTTCGACTTCAGCCCCGCGCACACGTCCGATGAGGCGGATCACGACGGTTCCGTTCTGGGGGCTGAGCGCCGTCATCCGCCGGATCCACTCTTCGCGGTCCCGCTTGATACTTCGAAGGCGCTCGACTGTCATGATGTTGAGAGATCCCTTGCGGTCGATCTCGTTGTGCTCACCGCGACAGAGGAGCATCAGGTTGTCCGCGAGGTCGCGCTGAGGCTTCGGAAGGGGATCCATACCCCTCGGGGACTTGGGAGCGACGTCCCGCCCAACGATGTGGGCTAGTTCACCGAGCGTGAAGTCCTTATAAGTGAGCTTGCCTTCGAGCAGGTACCTGCCGCAGAACTCGCAACGACCGCCGGCGCGGACCCATGCCTTCAGACGTTCTGTCTCAGAAATGGCCATGTGGCCCCTTCCCCTACGTCTCCCCATGCACCTGTGCATAGGGAACCACGGGCCACTGACAGTCGGGACGGTTTCGCGTAGCTTGGGGGGGGTGTGGGCCACCGCTTTTGCTCCTCGGAGAAGGCCGTCGCCACCGCCCACGAGACGCCATCTCCGCGGCGCTGGGCTGCAACTGCATCAGCGAGCGGACATAGGAGCCGACGCGCTCCGCGCAGATACCGACAGCCCAGCCTCTGGGCCCACGACACCACCCGATGTCAGCAACATCGTCCGTGCTGTGCGGCCTATTCGTGGACTGGCGAAGCCCGGGATGCCACTCGCACGCCGTTGACCTGTGGAAACTCGCCGGACGCACAGGACCTCCGGAGCCGTGTGCCCGGCGTACCCTGTGGGCACCTTCCCGGCCCTAGTGGCTAGCGAGACGCTGGCTGACATCAACGAGGTTGGACGCGGGCGGCCCCAGGTGGTCGGCAGCGGTGGGGGAATATGCCCAGCCGATGGCGGCGCACGGGCAATCCGGGCGAACCTGCACAGCACGTGTCGCGCGCTCCTTCGCAGTCCGCGGAGCGGGGGCGGGTTGTACCTGTCATTGGCGCCAGTGACGCGAAGAGCCCCGCTGGCGGTGAACGCCAACGGGACTGAGGGCTCGGGGGATTGCGTGCGCCGGGCAGGTCAGGCTGTCCGGCGCACGCGGTTCATGGGTGCCGGCCCGGCCTGTTCGCCTTCAAGGCGCCGGCGGCAGGGTCACGGCGGGTGGGTCAGTGGCGGCGGTGGTTGCCCCAGGACTCGGTGTCGATGGTGCGGCCGTGGTCGTTGCGGAGGGTGGCCTTGTCGCGGTTGTTGTCCCAGACGTAGTTGCGGCGGTCCTGGTAGAGGTCGGTGCGGGTGTCGCGGCCCTCGCCGGTGTGGATGCGGACGGTGGCGCGGCCGGCGAGGCGGTAGTCGTTGAACGTGTAGCGGTGGCCGTCCTCGTCCTTCAGGGTCCAGCCATCGAGGTTGATCGCGTGGCGGGTGTTGTTGGTGATCTCGACCCACTCGGCGTTCAGCGACCGGTTGGTGCGGTTGTCGCGTCCGGGGCTGTCGGCCTGGACCCGGCTGATCTCCACCTTCGGGGTGCGCTGGCGGTCGCCGTCGTGGGCGGCGGCCGGCAGGGCGGCGGCGGAGACGATCGCGCCGGCCGCGAGGGCGGTGGCGGCGATCCGGCGGGCGGTCGAAGAAGCAGACATGTGTGATGTCCCCTCAAGAACAGAGCCTCATCAGCCGTAACTGCTGGTGAGAGCTGTGCGGGTTCCCGGTCCAGTGCGGGCCGAGGACCCAAACTCTGCGGCCCCGCCGACCGTGCCGGAATGGCGACCGCAGTCCGTTACCAGGTATGGACATTTCCGTAACTGTCGCCTGTATCGGTCACGCACCCGTTTCGGGTGCGGCCCTGACATTCACTGTCTGCTACACCCACCCGTTGAAGGGTCAACGGGAAGCCCTTTCGGGCTCCCGGCGCACTACCGGTCGCACCACCCGGCGCACTCTGCCGATCAGGTGAAGCGTCCGAGTAACGGCTGTACTGCACGTTTCTTCGTACACCTGACGCCCTCTCGTGCGCGACAGCGGACGCAAGCCAAGATGGTCTCCGGCCTCGAAGGCGAGGAGCTCGGGTTGTGTCCGGGCCCCTCTGTCCTCCGGGTGGTCGTGAGCGCTAGCCGAAGGCTGCCGCCGGCAGTCGTGGGCCTTCGTCGCCATCGTGAGCGGCGACGTCCGTAGCTGCCAGGCGACGTCCGCGGCTTGTGGCTACACGGAGGGTGTCTTTGAGGGCATCCGTCAGGTCCTGTGTGAGGCGTTGAAGTTCCTCCGGCGCGGCCATCTCGTTTCCGAGGACTTCCTGTGCGCGCACCACGAGGTCTGCCGCCAGGTTGAGTTGGATCGCTTCGGTGTCGTCCGCCAGGCGAGACAGATGGCTGCTGCTGTCGTCAGTGCTCAGGTAACAGGGCTTGTCGTCGGGGCCCGTCCATGGGAGGAGACGTAGTTCGTTGTGGGGCGTCATCCGCCGGCCCTTCCGTCTTTGGTCGCGTGGTGGGTGGTGAAGCGTGCGTCGGCGCGGTCGCCGGGGAGGACCAAGAGGGCGGCCTCGATGACGCGGCCAGCGGTGTCGGCAGATACGCGAGTGATCGCGAGGACCGCCAGTGCTGTGCTGATCCGGAGGGTGGACGCTTCCTCCGGGGTGGGGAGGCGGGCGCTGATCTTTTCTCGGATCTCCGCCAATTGGGGACCGGCTTCTGGTGGCTTGGGCCAGCGGTATAGCGGCTCCGCCGGCGCCAGGTCTCGCGGGACGTAGATGCGGGCCACGCTGTGCGGCGCCTCGCCCACGTGATTGACGCAGAGATACTCGGTCAGGAGCGCCTGTGATGGCACCTTCAGCAAGGTGGTCAGTGGCCCTTGGGCCTGGAGTTCAGTGGTGCGGACTGTGACGTGAAGGGTCGGAGCGATGGGCGTGAGAGTGCCTCCCTCGTACGTGAGTCGCCGGCGGAGGCGTCGGACGAAGTTGCCCTTGCCGTGGATCTTCTCGATCAGGCCCTCCGCCTGGAGGAGCGCGAGTGCGTTTCGCAGCGTCGCCGTGCTGACGTGGTAGCGCGCGGCGAGCTGGGGTTCCGAGGGGAGTCGTTCCCCGGGCTTGAGGCGGCCCGTGGTGATCTGGGTTCGGAGGTCGTCGGCGATGGTATGGCGGAGTGATCGCACGGGTTGGATCACCACCTTCTGAGCACGCGGAGTGCGACGAGCCGGGTTCGCGGGTGGATGGTCAGCAGTTCTCCTGACTCGAAGAGGAGGCGCTTGGCGCCGCGGGGCAGTTGGAAGAGGTCCGCCACTCGGCAGGGCTGGCCGCCGATCTGGATGACGTCGCCGCGCTGGACGTTGGTCGAGGTGATCTCTACAGGTGCGGCAGCCGCACCGCTGGGGGTCCAGGTCTTCATGAGGCCGCGCCCTTGGGGCTGGTCGAAGTGGCCGGCGCGTGGCAGGGGCAGGCGCATGTCTCGTAGACCACGGGGACGTCGACCGGCGCCCCCGTCGGGCAAGAGTGCGCGCACTCGTGGTGGGTGCCGATCCGGCACGAAGTCGATCGGTACGGGGCTGCCTTCGTCTGCGACATCAGTAGGCCTCCGCCGGTGCGAAGCACGTGCAGTCGAGGAGCTCCTCGACTGCCAGTACGTACGGGCGGACGAGGGCGGTCTCCTCACCGGGGATGAAGTCTGTGCGGTCCCTCGGCTGCGGCAACGGCGGCGTCGGGCGGTTGGCAAGAGTGGGACTTCCCTCGGGCGTTAAGGGGGCACGGCGGCGGGGCTTTTGGGAGTACCGCTCCCTGGTGCGCGCGATGGCGCGGCGGATACGGTTGAACACGCTGATCAGCTCCTATCGCTGATGGCCAGGTCCCCGGACATCGCCCGTCGCGGGGACCGCTTTGTTCACGGCGGCCCATAGGGTTCGACCGCCCAGACTGGTGGCGAGGAGACCGAAGTGGTCTGCCTGTGCCACGACTTCCAGGACCTGCCGCCATGTCTCGGCGGGCAGGGTTTCGGGCACCTCCGCTTCGATCGACGTGTGTCTGGTGTGTTCCAGCACGCGGGTGGTGAGTCCGATGGCGGACAGCTGGGCGGCGAGGGCCTCCGCGCTTACTTCTGGAGCAGGCACAGGGCAGCCTCCGTCACCGGCGATCACTTTGAGTGAAGCTAGTTAACTAGGTTAGAGCTAGTGGACTAGATTTTCCATATGCCTGAGCAGCCGCCATACCTCCGCATCGCCGACGAGCTCCGGCGGCGGATCGCGGAGCACGAGTGGACTCCTGGAGACCGGCTGCCCTCTCGGGCCCAGATCGGGAAGGAGTGCGGCGTAGGTGAGAACGTCGTTCGCCGGGCCCAGGAGTTGTTGATCTCGCAGGGTGTGTTGGAGGGGCGGGCTGGGTCCGGGACCTACGTTGCTGAGCCCCGGCAGCGGGTGCGGATGGTTCGGTCCGCTGCGCGCGAGCAGCCCGACGGGTCGCCGTTTCGGGCCGACATGAAGGCCGTGGGAAGGAATGGCGGCTGGGAGAGCCGGACCGATGCCAAGGTGCCCGCGCCGGCCGAGATCGCTGCGCGGCTCGGGATCGGTGAGGGCGAGCTGTGCGTCCGGACCGTGTACGAGTTCCTCGCCGACGGGCGGCCCGTGCAGCTGTCGACGAGCTGGGAGCCGTACGACCTCACCAGCGGGACCCTCGTCGTCCTCCCCGAAGGCGGGCCCCGCGCCGGGGCCGGCGTCGTAAACCGGATGGCCGAGATCGGAATCACGGTCAGCCACGCTGTGGAACAGCCGGAGCCGCGGCAGGCGACTGCCGAGGAGGCTTCGCTCCTCGGGATCCAGAAGGCCGCGCTCGTCACGCACATCCGACGGACCTACTACAGCGACCAGGGGCAGCCCGTGGAGACGGCGGACATCGTCGTGCCTGCGGCGCTGTGCGAGATCGTCTACGAGGTCCCCATCAAGTAGTCGCGGACTCACGGCCCCTGCGCCTTGGACTCGAGAGCTGACTTGGGTGTCGCAGTGCGCCTTCCCCGGGGTCTGGAGCCCCGACCAGGGACCGCCCGTACTCGCCCACGGGCTGGCTGGCATCATCCTCGGACGACCGCTGGTCACGGCGGTGCTCAAGGGAGGGGATCGGCTGTGGTTGTGGGTATCGCGCTGTTCGTATTGGGACTGGCGGGCGTGGCGTGGGGGGCGATGTTCCTCTTCAATGTGCGGGGCGCGGCAGACAAGGCAGTCGCGCGGCGCAACGCCGTCAGGGCTGTGACCGCAGCGCGGACACTGGATATGGGGCTCACGGAGCCGTCGCGATTCGGTGCCTGGTTCTTTCGGCTCGTCGGTGGCATCGTCTTTCTCGGCTCGCCCGTGATCGCGCTCGCAGGCCTCGCCATCGCCACGCTCGAATGACAGTTGATCGACAAAGGGACGGGCGGCGTCGACATGGCCGCCATGGTGGCGAGGCGGGGAACCCCTACGCTCCTCCTACCTGTCCCGAGTGCAGCAAGCCCATGGCGTTCGGCGGATTCGTGCTCTGTGGGCGGGAGGACGATGGCAAGCGGACGTGCCGCTTGCTGTGGGAGTGCGCTGGCCGCCATGTCTGGTGGCACTGGGCCGATCGGCCGGACGAGCCGTTGGAAATCTGTCCGACGCCGGAGCTGTTTCGCTGACATCCAACGCTGACATCAACGGGCATGGACAGCCGCAACGTTCAGCAGCCGTCGAAAGGCCTGTGCGCGTGAGGTTGGAGTCCACCGGACGCCTCCTAGATCGAACTCCTAAAGCGGGTGTCGCAGGTTCGAATCCTGCCGGGGGCACATGGGAGAACGGCCCGGAGCGATCATGCTCCGGGCCGTTCTCGTGCATCGGTTGACGGTGACCGCGTCACGCGCTCCGACGCCGGTGAGCGAGCGGGAACGCCCCTCACGGGCAGGCGCGATCAGTGCGGGCCGGCCTGTCAGAGTCGGGTGGCACTCTGGGCGCGTGCTGATCGATGGATACGAGAATGAACCCCTCGTTGCCGCGGAGGACCTGCCGGCCCTGCCGGGGTTCTGGGCCGCCTACCTGCTGTGGATGTGCCAGACCGAGGAGAACGACCCGGTTCCGCTGTGGTTCGGTGCTGACGAGGCCGACACGGACGCGGCGTACGAGGCGCTGACCGACGAGGATCGCTGGCCGGTCTTCCGCATCCCGTTCGCCGACCGGCACAGCGTGGTCATCGTGGGCCGCAACATCACCGATGACCAGGGGACCGAGTATGTCGTCACCCACCCCGAGTGGGATCGGCACGGCCACCTGGCCACCGTCGACGGCCACCAAGCCGGCCCCGGGCTGTCCTGGCGGGAACTCACGCACATCGCCGGCACGCCCGACCCCGAGGCTCCCGGGATCCACGCGCCACATGTCCGCCTGCTGCTCCTGCTTCCGACCCTCGGCGACAGCGACCTGCCCGACGACGCGGCCACGCTGATCAGCGACGCGCTCGTCCGGGTCGGAGTCGGCGAGGACATGGCCCCGGTAGTGGCAGACGCACTCCTGCGGGACCACCCCCTGTGGGAACCGGCTGAATGGGCCCTGCCCTCGCCGTCCCCGCTCTCCGGCACCCAGCAGCACTTCCCCGGCATCCTGCACTGCGACGAACTCAGCAGCCCACGGTGCGGAATCCGTCTCGCCCAAGGAATCACCCGCGAGCAGAACGACCGACTGGCCCGAGCACTCGGCACCTGGCCCACGCCATGACACGAAGGCCGACAGACGTTGCCTCTGCGCCCTCACCATGAGCCCGCACCGCGGGCGGAGTGGCCGTCGCGCCCGGCCTGTGGGGCCGGCTCCGGCGCGGTGGCTCGGGCGGGTGGTCTCGACGCCCGACGGCCCCCTCCCTGACGGGTGGGGGCCGTCGGTCAGGTCACTTGAGGGTGGGGGGGTCCAGGGCTTCCAGGGTTGCGGAGGGGGCCGTGGCTGTGGCGCCGCCCGAGACGTAGACGCAGGCTCCTGTGATGCCCGGCGGGCAGTGGGTGGCCGCCGCCGCGAGGAAGGCGCGAGGGGTGGGCAGCGAGGGCAGCGTCGTCCAGGTTCTGGACGACGGCTGGTACGACTCGACCTTGCCGCTGAGGCCGCCGGTCAGGCCGCCCACCGCGTAGACGCAGGTGCCGGTCTGGCCCGGCGGGCAGGGCGCCGCCGCCGTGGCCAGCGAGTAGCGGGGCGTCGGGAGGGACGCCACCGGCGTCCAGACATTGGCGGCCGGGTTGTACGACTCCACCGTGCCGACGGGCCCGCCGGAGGTTCCGCCCACCGCGTAGACGCACGTGCCGCGCTGACCGCCCGGGCAGGTGGACGCGGCCGCGGCCAGGCCGGCCCGCGCGAGCGGGAGCGAGGCCACCGGGCTCCAGGCGTTGGTCACCGGGTTGTACGCCTCGACCGAGGCCGTGTTGCCGCCGCTCGTGCTGCCGCCCATGGCATACACGCAGGTGCCGGTCTGGCCCACCGGGCACGGCGCGGCAGTGGCCGCCGTGTTGTAGCGGGGGACGCTCAGCGAGGCGACCGTGCTCCAGGCGTTGGTGGCCGGGTTGTACGACTCCACCCTGGTGAGGCCGCTCGCGGCGGTGATGCCGCCGACCGCGTACACGCAGTACCCCCGCTGGCCCTTCGGGCAGGGCGCGGTCGCCGCGCCCAGCTGGCTCCGGGGCGTGGGCATGGGCGGCAGTGTCGACCAGGATCCGGAGAGGCGGTTGTACGACTCGGTCGCACCGGTGGCGTTGGCGCCGTTCGTGCCGCCGACCGTGTAGACGCAATTGCCGCCCTGGGCGGGGGGACAGGCCGCCGTCGCCGAGGCCGCGCCGTAGCGGGCCGTGGGCATGTCGGCCAGTGTCGTCCAGATCGTCCCGTTGTTGGCCGACGCCGGCAGTGCCGCCGCGATCAGCCCTGCGGCCGCCAGCAGCGTCGTGAGTCCGACGCGGCTCCGCAGGCTTCGGCCCTTCCGGCCGGTCGGCGGTTCCGTGGATATGCCTCGCACGTGGGGTCCTCTCGTTCGCTCGTCGGGCATGGGAATGCCCTTGGAGCGTTCCCGGGCCCGACGGCGCGAGCAGCCGGATACCCGCGAGAAACCATCGGGTGGCCCACAGGCCTTCCCGGACGGTCCAGGAGAGCGGGAAAGGAATCAGCGGAGCTCTTCCGGGCACGCCGTGCCCCTCGGGAAGAACTTGTACGGAGCCGACAGCCGGTACACGCCCGCCTTCGGGGCCACGAGCTCCGTCCACTCGTCGCCGTCCGCGTCCGCCTCCGTCCTCAGCAGGCAGCCCGACTCGTTGAGGAAGACCTTCTCCAGCTCCTCCGGTGACTCCTCCCGGGCCTTCTTCGACGCCTCCGTCTCCTCCGGCGGCTCGATCTTGCCGCCGTTCTCGTCGAGGAGCGCAAGCCACGGCGAGTACGGGACGCGGATCAGGACCCGGCCCGGGGTGTCGACCTCGATCACGACCTCGTTCGCGCCCGCCCTGCGCACCTTCGCCGGCGGGTCCGCCAGCGGGGTCGGGTCGTCGACCTCGTACAGGCGCCAGTTCGCGTCCGACCAGACCTGCTTCAAGTACGGCAGGCCGTTCCCGACGAGCTTCGCCTCCAGCTCGGCACCCGAGTCCGGCGCCCCCGTCGGCAGCACCACGTAGTGCACCGCCCAGCGGTCCAGCCAGTCCTGGTAGTTCGTGGCGTTCAGGGTGTCGTCGTAGAAGAGCGGGTTGCGCTCCATGTCCGCCTGGCGGTTCCAGCCCCGGGCCAGGTTGATGTACGGGCTGAGCGCCGAGGACTCGCGGTGGCTCGACGCCGGGACGACCTCGACCCGCGCCCGCTCGGCGCCCCGCACCTGCAGCTGGTTGATCAGCGGCGCGACCTCCCGGGCCCACGACGCGTCCGGGGCCGTACGGATGACGTCGTCGACGCCCTTGAAACCGATCCAGAAGTTCAGACCCGCGAAGGCCAGCACGATCGCGTACCACTTGCGCGAGCGCGGGACGGTGTAGGGGAGGGCGGCCAGCAGGACCACGCCCGCGAAGAGCATCACCAGGCGCGAGACGTTCGAGCCGATCTGCGAGTCGATCAGCCAGGTCAGCAGCGTGCCCGCCGCGTACACCGCCGCGCCCGTCCGTACCGTGCGCCACGCGCGCGGTACGAGCGCGAAGCAGAGCACCCCGAAGAGGAACGGCAGCGCCGTCGACGCCCACGACATCGGCTGCGTACCGGAGAACGGGAACAGCCAGGAGGAGAGCGCCACCACCAGGACCGGGGCGAGACCCAGGGCGTACGCGCCCGGCCGGCGCCGGTTGAGGAAGAGCGCCGCCGCCGCGACACCGAGGAACAGCCCGGCGACCGGGCTGCACGCGGTCGCGATGCCCGCGAGCGGCGCGGCGACCGCCGCCTTCGCCCAGCGCTTGCGCCGCCAGCGGTGCGGCCAGCAGAAGACCGCCGCGACCGCGCCCAGCGCGAACATCATGCCGAGCCCGAACGTCACCCGACCGGACAGCGCGTTGCACAGGAACGCGAAGACCCCCGCCAGCGAGCACGCCAGCGGATTGCGCACCGCCCGCACCCGCACCAGGATCAGCGCCGTCAGACCCGCCGACAGCGTGCCCGCGATCATCATCGTCGTACGGACGCCGAGCACCGACATCACGTACGGCGAGACGACGCTGTACGAGACCGGGTGCATCCCGCCGTACCAGGCGAGGTTGTACGCGGAGTCCGGGTGCCGGCCGACGAACTCGGCCCAGGCGTCCTGTGCCGCCAGGTCCCCGCCACTGTTCGCGAACACGAAGAACCACAGGACGTGGGTGAGCGCCGCGACACCCGTCGCGATCATGACCGGGTAGCGGCGACGGCGACGGCGCGGACGCCGGTCCGGTGACTGCTCCGTGTGCCGTCTCGGCGTCGGAAGGTCTATTCGCGGCGGGGACGAGGACGGCGAGGACAGGGGCTTCGGCGCGCCTTCTTCGGCGCGTGTCGGCTCGGCGGTGGTCACTCGCGTCCCTCTCCCGTGCTGCTCCCGAACGGCCTTTCGCACATGTCTCGGACTCCGGAACGCTAACAGTCGGGCGCCCCGGGCAAACCGGGACGCCCTGACAGGTCAGCCCAGACGGGTCAGCTTCTTGTCGATGCCGGGCTCGACGAGGTCCGTCTGGAGGGAGACCGGGGAGCTGACCTTGCCTGCGCCGGTGCCGATCGACACCTGGCCGACGACGTCGCCCTTCTTGCCGGTGTGCGGGACGGCCTTGCCGCCGTCGGTCAGCTCCAGGTCGACCTTCAGGCCCGGCCAGCCGACGGCCTTGAGCTCCTTGTCCGCGACGACCGGCGTGAGACCGCCGAGCCCGTCGTCGATGTGGCCGACGACCTGGCCCTTACGGATCACGGAGGCCGAGGTCACGTCCTTCTGGGCCTGCTGGATGAGCTTGAGGCTGTAGTCGATCGAGAGCTGCAGCTTCTCGTGCAGCACGGCCGCGTCCTTGGCCCCCATGACGATGCCGAGGATCCGGCGCTCCTTGCCGTCGACGATCGTCTTCGCGGACCAGAGCAGGTTGCCGCCGGCCGGGGTCGACGAGCCGGTCTTGATGCCGGAGACACCGGGCTCGAGCAGGATGTTGTTGTTGTTCTCGATCCGGCCGGGGATGCCGTCGACGGTCAGGTTCGGCATGTCCACGATCCCGCGGAACACGTCGTACTGCATGACCGCCTTCGCCAGCTTCAGCTGGTCCTGCGGGGTGGAGACCGTGGTCGCGTTCAGACCGGACGGGTCCGTGTACGTCGACTGCGTCATCCCGAGGTCCTTGGCGGCGGCGTTCATCTTCTCGACGAACGCGGCCTCGGAACCGGCGTCCCAGCGGCCCAGGAGCCGCGCCACGTTGTTCGCGGACGGGATCATGAGGAGCTGGAGCAGCTCCTTCTGCGTGTACGTCTGGCCTTCCCTGACCGCCGCCGTCGACTCGAACTCGGCGCCCGCCTCGTCGGCCGCCTTCTTGTCGATCGTGATCTCGGGGCCGGTCTCCTTCCCCTTGATGGGGTGGTCGCGGAGGATCACGTACGCCGTCATCGTCTTCGCGACGCTCGCGAGCGGGGCGGGCTTCTGAGCACCGTACGTGCCCAGCGAACCGACGCCCTCGACCTCGGCCGCGCCCTGGCCCTCGGTGGGCCACGGCATCTGCAGCTCGCCGCCCTCGAAGGTGAACGTGGGCGCGGCGGTGAGGGAGAGCTTGGGCGGCGGGAGCGGCCGCACGAACTGTACGACCGCAAAGACGATCAGCAGAAGGACGACGAGGGGCGTCCAGATGCGCACCCGCCGGAGGGTCGTGCGCATCGGCGTCGGCGCCGGGGGCGGGGTGTTGGTGAGCTCGGCGAGCAGGTCGAGCGGGGGCAGCGGCGGCATCGGCTGCTGTCTGGTCCGCTCGGCCTCGGCGAGCGACGCCGACGGGGGTACGGGGGCGGGCGCGGCGGAGGCGGCGGCCGGGGCCGGGCCCTGGGCCGGGGACGCCTTCGCCGGCGTCCCAGGGGTCATCGGCGTGTCGGGCCGCAGCGGTACGAACGTGCTCGGGCGCTCCGGCGCGGGGGCGGTCCCGGACGGGGCCGACGGAGCCGACGGAGCCGACGGAGTCTTCGGGGTCGGCGGGGTCGGCGGGAGCTTCAGGGCGGTCGTCGGCTGGTCCACGACCGGCGGGCGGACCGCCTTGAACACGGTGGTCGGCTGGTCGACCGGCTCGGGGGCGGGCGCGGGCTTCGCCTCGTCGGCCTCTGCCTCTACCGCTGCCTCGGCCTCCGGCTCGGACGTCGGCGCGGGCTCCTCCTGCGACTCCTCCTCCGTCGCCGCGGCGGGCTTCCGCGCGGCGAACCAGGAGTCGGCGGAGTCCCGGGCGGGAGCGGCGTCGACAGGCGCCTCCTCGGCCTCCTCGGCCTCCTCGACGGCCTCGACGGCCTCGACGGCCTCCGGGGCCACCGGGGCGGACTCGGCGGCCTGGGGCTCGTCCTCGGCCTCGCGCTCGTCCGTGGAGACGTCGGCGGGCTCCGCGGCCTCCGCGGGCTCGGAGGGCTCCGACGGCTCGTCGGCGGGCTCGGAGGCCCGCTCCTCGTCGCCGGAGGCGACCCAGGCGGCCACCGCCGCCTTCAGGCGGTCGCCGCCCTCCGACGCGTCCGCCTCGGACGCCTCCTCGGACGGCGCCTCCGGCTCCGTCTCCGACTCCTCGACCCGCTCCCCGACCCGCTCCTCGACCGGCGACTCGACCCGCGACTCGACCGGCGACTCGACCCGCGACTCGACCGGTTCGACCCGCTCCTCCGCCGGAGCGTCGTCCTCCGGGGTCCTCGGCGCGAGGGTCTTGAAGACGGCCGTCGGCTGGTCGACCTGGACCGGCGACGGCGCGGGCTCGCGGAGTACCGACAGCCGGGGATCCCGGCCGCCGCCGCCCGGAGTCGTCTCCTTCGAGGACTCCTGCTGCTCCGCCTTGTCGGGGGACTCGCCCGCCACCGTGCCTCCTCCATGCGTCATGCGTACGTCCGAACCGTGTACCAGTGTCCTGTGTGAACCCCTTGGCCCCCGTGCTAGACGAGAACGACATACCTACTGGTTCCCGTACGAAGCACCCAGGCGCTCTCGACAGATGAATGTGAGAGGGGTCACCCTGTGACTCATCCACGCGGGGAGGCATGGATGGGCAGGAGCCGCAGAACAATTCCGGAGGAGCTTCTGCTGCTCGCTCTGGACCCGGCCACGGGTACCACAGCGCAGCCGCAGTCGCTCGACCTCGGCCTGGCCGGAGCACAGCTAGTGGAGCTGGCTCTGGCAGGACGGATAGCCCCTGACGGGGATCGTATAGCCGTGGTGATGCCACGGCCGACCGGAGATCCGACACTGGACTCCGCACTGGAGCTGCTGCGCCGACGCGGCAGCCCGGTTCGGGCCGTCCACTGGATCGGCGGGCCCCGACTGGGGCTGCGCCAGATCTATCTCGCTCATCTGGAGCGCTGCGGCATGGTGCATGCCGTGGAGGGTCAGATGTGCGGGGTGCTGCCGACGACTCGCTACCAGGCGACGGACACGGCCATCAGCCGGGACATCAGGGCCCGGCTGGACAGTGCGATCCGCACCGGCGTACCGCCGGACCCGCGGACCGCGGCGCTCGCCGCGCTGGCCCACGCGGTCGGTCTCGGCAAGCACCTGTACCCGGGGAACGAAGGACGGTCGTCGCGGTCCCGGCTGCGCGATCTGATCCGGCACGACCCCATGGGCGGCCTCGTGGCGCATGCCGTGATGGACGTCCAGAACGGTGTGGCCGCCCAGCCACGCCGTAGCGCGCCGAGCACGGGTGGCGTTCCCCAGCAGCCGCGTCGCGGCAGCATGGTCCGCGCCGCCGTGCACTGACCCGTTCCGGGAGCCGCAAGTCGTGTGTGGGGCGGTCGTCGCGACCGCCCCACACACGCGCGACCGCCCCGACGCGCACGCGCCACCACCCCACACACACGTGCGCCCGCGCACGTTGTGGTCATTTCCCAGCGCACACCACACCTTTGGTGGCAGTCTGCCAAGCAGTAGATACTCACAGCTACGCAGCAGACAGCCGGAGGTGCAGTTTCCGTGGCGTCCAACGTCAACCCCACCGTCAGGCGACGCCGTTTGGGCCAGGAGTTGCGCCGGCTCCGGGAGCAGAAGAACATGACGGCCGAGCAGGTCGCCGAGCGTCTTCTGGTGTCGCAGTCGAAGATCAGCCGCCTGGAGAACGGCCGCCGGTCGATCAGCCAGCGCGATGTCCGCGACCTCTGCGGGGTGTACGAGGTCGAGGACGAGCGCGTCGTCGAGTCGCTGATGCAAATGGCCAAGGACTCGCGCCAGCAGGGCTGGTGGCACGCCTTCGGCGACATCCCGTACAGCGTCTACATCGGTCTGGAGACGGACGCGGAGAGCCTGCGGGTGTACGAGCCGCAGATCATCCCCGGCCTGCTGCAGACCCATGGCTACGCGGAGGCCGTGATCAGCGGCGCGCTCCCGGAGTCGACGCCGACGGACATCGACAAGCGGGTCACCGTCCGCACCCGCCGCCAGGACCGGATCAAGGACGAGGAGCGTCCGCTGCGGCTCTGGGCGGTCATCGACGAGGGCGCGCTCCGTCGCGTGGTCGGCAACAAGCAGCTGATGATCCAGCAGTTGGAGCACCTGGTCGAGCAGTCGCAGCTGCCGCACGTCACCGTGCAGGTGCTGCCGTTCGACATGGGGGCGCACCCGGGCATCAGCGGGCACTACGCGATTCTGGAATTCCCGGACACGTCCGACTCGAGCGTCGTCTACATCGAGGGCGTCACGAGCGACCTGTATCTGGAGAAGGCCCAGGACGTCGCCAAGTACAGCGTGATGTACGAGCACCTGCGGGCGCAGGCGCTGAATGTCGAGCAGACCCGGGAGTTCATTTCGGACATCGCCAAGTCCTACGCGGCGGGCTGATCCGGCATATCCCGATTCTCCGATTCGGGGGTGAATGCGGCCATTCGGCCGGGCCCCCCGAGGAAGAGGACGGCACGGTACACCGCCGACTCGCTCCAATGGAAGCTCACTTGGAATATGCCATCCGGTCGGGTGAACGCCGGCCCCACGCGCCGGGACCGGCGAGTAGCGTCGATCACGCCAGCACGAAGGTTGGCGCGACACACCACTGGCAGAACCGGAGTGAAGAACATGGCCATTATTCAGGGCGCTACGGACACCTGGACGAAGTCCTCCTATTCCGGCGGCAACGGGGCCTGCGTCGAAGTCAAGTCGCCCCTCGTCGCGGCGATCGCGGTCCGGGACTCCAAGGCCCCCGAGGGTCCGTCCATCGCTTTCGGCTCGGCGTCGTGGAACGCCTTCGTCGGCGAAGTGAGCAACGGGGCTCTCTGAGCCCGGGGATGAACACCGCGCACCCCCCCGAGGAAAGAGCCCTCTCGACCGGTCCGCCGTCCTGGCCGAGGGGGCTCGGCCTATGTCCTCAGCGGAGTTCGTCCACGTACCGGTCCGTTCCCGGCACCGTCGGGATGAACGGCGCCACCAGCTCCACCCGGCCCGCGCCCCCGCCCACCGTCTCCAGGTCGGCGAAGTGCTCCGCCCAGCAGGCGCGCGGGTCCCGCTCCAGGAACCACAGCAGGGTCAGCCGGGTGTCGACCCCCTCGACCTGCTTCACATAGGTCATCCGGTCCCCCGGCAGCGGTGTCGGGCGGAAGACCGTGACCATCGCGGCCGGGGAGCCCGCGAGCCGCCTCGGCAGCTCGCGCGCGACGAGGTGTTCGAGCAGCTCCGCCCGCGCCTCGGGCCCGTCCGTGTCGACGACCTGGAGGACCAGGCCCTGGTAGGGGTGGTCGAGGGCGTGGAAGTCGCGCGGCCCGGCCGCCCCGTCGCGGTACACGGTCGCCTCGTGGTCCTGGAACGACGTGAAGACGTGGGTACGGTCGCGGTAGACCCGGGCGTCGCGGTTGAGGCGTTTGTTGATGGCGACGGTCCACTTCATGTGCTCGTCGTAGCGGCCTTCCGTGACCCAGTACGTGGAGAGGTAGCAGCCTGCCGTGACGGGCTGGGCGACCGCGGACTTCTCCGGTCCGCGCAGTTCCTGGAGCGCCCGGGTGGCGACCCAGCGGCGGCCCGCGAACATCCAGGGCATCGCCATCGCGCCGGCGTAGTAGTGGTCGTCCTCGTACCAGCGGTTGTAGGCGTACTCGTGGCCCGGGTGCGGCTCCACCATCGTGATCAGCGCGTGGCCGGGGCGTATCCCGTACGGCCCGACCGCCGCCAGCTCCGCGTACGTCTCGGCACCGCCGGCGGTGCCCGTCTCACTGTCCATGCCCGTACCCCTTCCCTTGTCCTCTGGGGGTGCCTACTCTGACGGGTCGTCAGATCGATCGCCAGAGTCGGGAGGCACCCGGATGCTGCTCCAGGGGAAGACCGTGATCGTGTCGGGGGTCGGCGCCGGACTCGGGCACCGGGTCGCCGAGACCGTCGTACGGGACGGGGGCAACGCGGTCCTCGGCGCCCGCACCGAGGCCAACCTCGCCAAGTCGGCGGCCGAGATCGACCCGAAGGGCGAACACACCGCCCTGCGCGCCACCGACATCACCGACGAGGCGCAGTGCGAGGCGCTCGCCGCGCTCGCGGTGGAGCGGTTCGGCGGGATCGACGCGGTCGTCCATGTGGCCGCCTGGGACAGCTACTTCGGCGGGATCGAGGACGCCGACTTCGCCACCTGGCAGGGCGTCCTCGACGTCAACCTGCTCGGCACCCTGCGGATGACCCGGGCCTGCCTGCCGGCCCTGAAGGAGCGCGGGGGCTCGGTGGTCCTCATCGGCACGCAGTCGGCGGTGGCCGCGCCCTCGCAGGTCCGGCAGGCGGCGTACGCGGCCTCGAAGGGGGCGCTGACCTCGGCGATGTACTCGATGGCGCGCGAACTCGGCCCGCACCGGATCCGGGTCAACACCGTGCTGCCGGGCTGGATGTGGGGCCCGCCGGTCCAGGCGTACGTGACGTTCACGGCGCACACCGAGGGCGTGCCGGAGGACGAGGTGCTCGGGCGGCTCACCGAGCGGATGGCACTGCCGGAGCTGGCGACGGACGGGGACGTGGCGGAGGCGGCGGCCTTCCTCGCCTCCGACCGGGCGCGGGCGATCACGGGCCAGTCGCTGCTGGTCAACGCGGGCGAGCTGATGCGGTAGCGCGCGCGAGGTCCCGGGAGGCGGTCGAGGGCCGCACGGTACGCGAGGGCGTACCGTGCGGCCCTTTTTGACCCCGTCTGGATTCAGAGATGTGAACACAGGTCAGCAAGAAGAACGATTTTGCTTTCTCTTGACCCTCCCGCGCGTTGTCGTCCGCCCGCAACTCCCCACACCATGAACGGCGTTCACAAGGCGGACCGGACCCCTGGAGGGGGCTCAATGAACAGTCTCGACTGGGCCGTGCTCATCGGCTATTTCGGCGTGATGGTCGCGATCGGCGTCTGGTCCCACAAGCGCGTGGACAACGTCTCCGACTTCTTCACCGCCGGCGGCAAGATGCCCTGGTGGCTCTCAGGCATCTCCCACCACATGTCCGGCTACAGCGCGGTGATGTTCACCGGGTACGCGGGCATCGCGTACACCTACGGCGTCACCTCGTACGTCACCTGGTCCTTCCCGATCGCGATCGGCATCGCGATCGGCGCGCACCTCTTCGCGCCCCGCCTCAACCGGCTCCGCTCGCGGCTCCATGTGGCCTCCCCGCTGGAGTACCTGAAGAACCGCTACAACCTGCCCACCCAGCAGGCGCTCGCCTGGTCGGGCGTGCTCCTGAAGATCGTCGACGTGGGCGCCAAGTGGGCCGCCATCGCGACGCTGCTCTCCGTCTTCACCGGGATCTCCCTCAACCAGGGCATCCTCATCACCGGTGTCATCACCGGCATCTACTGCACGGTCGGCGGGCTCTGGGCCGACGCGCTCACCGAGCTGGGCCAGTTCATCATCCAGTTCTTCGCCGGCATCGCGATGCTCGTCGCCGTGCTCGCGAAGCTCGGCGGTGTCAGCGCGCTGTGGGAGGTGTGGGACCGGCCCGAGCTGCAGGGCCACACGGCGCCGACCGCGGGCCCGTACACCCTGACCTTCCTGCTCGCCTACCTCTTCATCAAGACCTTCGAGTACAGCGGCGGCATGTGGAACCAGGCCCAGCGCTACATGGCCACGCCCAACGCCCGTGAGGCCACCCGCTCCGGCCGGCTCTCCGCCGTCCTGTGGTTCGTCTGGCCGCTCGTCCTGTTCTTCCCCATGTGGGTCGCGCCGCTCCTGGTCGACCCGAAGAAGCCCGACGCGTCCGACAGTTACGCCCTGATGACCGAGCAGCTGCTGCCGCACGGCCTCCTCGGCCTGGTCATCGTCGGCTTCTTCTCCCACACCATGGCCATGTGCTCCTCCGACGCCAACGCCATCGCGGCCGTCTTCACCCGGGACATCGCCCCGGTGATGAGCAAGGCGGCGCGGCGCTGGACGCAGGCGGCCGGGCTGCTCGCGGCGCGCTGGTCGACGATCGCCTTCCTCGCGCTGTCGATGGCGGTCGCCACCCAGGTCAACTCGCCCACCTTCAAGGACATCATCACCGTCGTCATCAAGTGGGTGGCCGGTCTGATGGGCCCGATCGCGATCCCGTTCATGCTCGGTCTGCTCAAGACCTTCCGGAAGTCCGGCCCGACGGCGGCGCTCGTCTCCTGGGCGGCCGGCCTCTTCGCCTTCTGGCTCACCAACTACGGCCTGGACGGCATCGAGCTCCAGATCCAGATCGTCTCGCCGCTCGCGACCTCGCTCGTCCTCTACATCCTCATCGGCTTCGTCAAGCCCGAGGACACCCCCGAGCGCGACGCGATCCTCGATCAGCTCGACCGGGACCCCGACGGGGACGGCGGTGGCGCGTCCGTACCACCGCAGGCCTCGGGCGAGCCCGCCTCCCAGCCCCTCGGGTAGCGGCCTCAGCCCCGGGGGTAGCGGCCTCAGCCCCGAGGTTGGCGGCCTCAGCCCCTCGGGTAGCGGCCTCAGCCCCGGGGGTAGCGGGCCAGCCAGCCCGGGTGCGAGTCGGCGGGGCTGTGCAGGGCGGCGCCCTGGGTCATCTCCATCGCGAAGTCGTCCGCGATCTCCAGCACCGTGGAGCGGCCCTCCAGTTCGGCCAGCCAGGCCGGCGGGAGGGCCGTCTCGCCGTGCAGGGCGCCGAGGAGGGCGCCGGTGACGGCCCCCGTGACGGCCGAGGGGCCGTCGTGGTTCACCGCGAGGCGCAGACCGTGGCGGATGTCCTCGCCGACGAGCGCGCAGTAGACGGCCGCGGCGAGCTGGCCCTCCGCCCGGTCCTCGTCGGCGCCGAGGTCGGTGACCCGGCCCGCGTTCGGCATCCCCTGGCGTACGGCCCCCAGCGCCCGCTGCAGGGCGTCGGTGACGGGCTGGTGGCCGGGGCGCGGGGAGAGCTGGGCCAGGGCCCGCTGGACCGAGCCGTCCACGCTCTCGCCGCGGGCGAGACCGTGCACGACGACGGCGAGCGCGCCCGCCGCGAGGTAGGCGACCGGGTCGCCGTGGGTCTGCGCCGCGCACTCGACGGCCAACTGGCACACCAGCTGGGGCTCCCAGCCGACGAGCAGTCCGAAGGGCGCCGAGCGGACGAGCGCCCCGGAGTCGGTCGCGCCCGGGTTCTTGGGCTTGTCCAGGGTGCCGAGATGCTCGTCGCCGAGGCCGGTGAGGCAGGCACGGGCGGGGTCGCGGCGGGCGTAGAGCCACTCCTCGCGGGCGAGCCAGCCGTTGTCCTTGCGGCGCTCGTCCGGGCCCCAGTCGCGCTGGGTGGCCGCCCAGCGCAGATGGGCGCGGTGCACGTCGGTGGGCGGATGCCAGGCGCCGGTGTCGCGGCGGACCTGGGCGCGGATCAGGCCGTCGACGGTGAACAGGGTCATCTGGGTGGCGGCGGTGACCGCGCCGCGCCTGCCGTGGGCGGGGACGGGCTCGGTCAGCCCCTCCGGTCCGTGGGCGGCCCTGATCGCGTCCAGCGGGAGCGGCGCGACGCCCGCGCCGAAGGCGTCGCCGATCGCCCCGCCGAGGAGACAGCCCCGTACCCGTGCGCGGAAGTCCTGCTGTTCGGCGCGGCCCCACACGGCCGCGGCGCTGGTGGTCACGGTGTGCCCTCCCCCGGAAAGCCCTCGGTCGCACAGGTCTCGCAGCACTGTAATGGACCGGGTTCGCACCTTCGCGAGGCAGAACGTTTTGCGATCGGATGCCTTTCTGTCCATCTTCGACCGCAGTTCACCGGAAGTTTCGTCGCGACTTGAACGATCCGCCGCGTGACACGTTTCAAGACCTCCACCTAAGCAGTCGTCGCCGCCGCGCTCGTCCTGGGCGTCACCGCCCCGGCCGCCGTCGCCCGCGACACGCGACACCTGCCCGGCGGGCACTCCTCCCACCGGGAGCAGTCCTCCGTCCCCTTCACCTCCGCCACCGTCACCGAGAACGCCGACGGCAGCTTCACCGTCTCCTGGTCCGCCCGCTCCGCGCACGGCGTGACGATCCGCACCGAGGGCCGCACGGTCGCCCGCGGCGGCGCCACCGGCACCGTCACGGTCAAGGGGCTGCGCCCCGTCGACCGCCGCTGGTTCGACCTGGTCCCCGACCGAGGCACCTCGCTGCGCCTGGCCGACCGCCTGATCAAGCTCCAGGGCGCGGTCAACTTCCGTGACGCCGGCGGCTACCGCACCGTCGACGGCCACTGGGTCAAGATGGGCGAGATCTACCGGTCCGACGCCCTCGACCGGCTCACCGCGGACGACCTCGCCAAGCTGAAGCGCCTGGGCATCAGGACCGTCTTCGACCTGCGCATGCAGAGCGAGCGCGACAAGGACCCCGACCGCGTCCCGGCCGGCGCCACGTACGTCGTCGCCGACGTGCTCGCGGGCACGCCGACGTTCAGCGCCATGCCCAAGACCCCGGCCGAGGCCGAGGCGATGATGGTCGAGGGCAACCGCTTCATGGTGAGCGGCTCCACGGCCAGGGCCGCGTACACCACGGTCTTCGAGGGCATCGCGGACGAGCGCCGGCACGGCGTCCTCTTCCACTGCACGGCCGGCAAGGACCGCACGGGCTGGAACAACGCGGCCCTGCTCACCGCCCTCGGGGTCCCCGAGGAGACGGTGATGGCCGACTACCTGGCCAGCAACACCTACCGGGCGGCCGCCAACGAGGCGATCCTGTCCCACCTTCCCCCGCAGCAGGCCGCGGTCTACAAGCCGCTGCTCGACGTGCGCCCCGAGTACCTCAACGCGAGCTTCGCCGAGGTGAACGAGGAGTACGGCTCGTTCCGCTCGTACCTGAAGCAGGGCCTCGGCATCGACGCCCGTGAGCTGAAGGAGCTCGAGCGGGAGCTGCTGGTCGGCTGACCCACGCCCGCCACGGTCAGGGCGACCGTCCCCGCCCTGACATACGCCCCTGGGTCGGCGCCCCTTTCGACGGACCGTCGTGGCCTGCGCGTCAGGACACGGAGGCGCTGTTCGCCGCGGGGGTGCCGGCCAGGATCGTCTCCTCCACCGCTTCGTACCGCATGCGCTCGCCGGCCGGGTCGCGTTCGCGGAGCACCGTGCCGAGCCAGCCCGCGAGGAAGCCCAGCGGGGCCGAGAGGATGCCCGACGTGGTGAACGGGAACCAGTTGAAGTCCTGGTCCGGGAAGATCGCCTGGGGCGATCCGGACACCAGGTTGCTGCCGGTCATCAGGAGGAACGCGGAGGCGCTGCCCACGATGAGGGTGCAGAGCAGCCCGGTGCGGGAGTAGCGGCGCCAGAAGAGGCTGTAGATGAGGGCCGGTGCGACCGCGGACGCGCCGATGCAGAACGACAGGGTGACCAGGGCCTGAAGGTTCAGATGCCGTGCCCCGGCGGCGATCGCGATCGCCACGAGCCCGACGCCCGCCGCGGCGGTCCGGGCGATGGCCATCTCCGTGGAGCCCTTCAGTCGCGCCTTGCGGCGCAGCCCGTGCGTGATGAGGTCGTGCGCCAGGGTATTGGCGCAGGCGAGGGTGATCCCGGCGACCGAGGCCAGCAGGGTGAGGAAGATGGCTGTCGTCACGGCCGTGAACAGCAGTGTCTCGACGGCCGTCTGGTCCGTGCCCATGACGGCCTGGCTGACCATGAGGAACGCCGTCTTGCCCTGCGGGTCGCCCGCGACGATCCCCTGGTGGCCGACGATCGCCGCCGCGCCGAAGCCGATGACGGCGATCAGCAGACAGGTCACGACGACGGTCGACACGGCCCAGGACATCGAGCGCCGCACGGCTGCCGCACTGCGCGCGGTGAACATGCGCATGGTGATCTGCGGCAGCACCGCGGCGCCGAGCACGACCGTCAACTGCGTGCTGATCATGTCGAGTTCGTTGCCGCCGAACTGCAGCCCGGAGGCGAGATAGGCGTCTCCCGCCCCGCTGCCGCGCTTGGCGGCGTCCAGCAGGGAGGGCAGGCTGAAGTCGAAGCGGTTGAGGATGAGCGTGGCGATCGCGAGGGACGCGCCGAGCAGGGCGACGGTCTTGACGATCTGGATGAAGGCGGTGCCCTTCATCCCGCCGATCGCCGCGTAGGCGATCATCAGCAGGCCCAGGAACACGATCGCCCCGGTCTTGAAGCCGTCGGCGTCGAAGCCGAGGACGACGGAGAGGAGATCTCCGGCGCCCGCGAGCTGGAAGATCACCAGCGGCAGCAGTGCGGTCAGGGTGACCGCGGCCGTGGTGATCCGCACGGCCGGGCCGGGAAGACGCCGGGTGAAGACGTCGCCGATCGTGAACCGGCCTGCGTTGCGGAGCGGTTCGGCGAGCAGGAACATCATCAGGACCAGGGAGAGCACGGTGCTCAGGGCGAGCGTGATGCCGTCGTAGCCGACGAGCGCGATGATGCCGATGGTGCCGAGCACGGTACCGGCGGAGATGTAGTCGCCGGCGATCGCGAGGCCGCTCTGCACGGGGGAGAGCGAGCGGTAGCCGGTGTAGAAGTCGCCCAGGTCGTCACGGTCGGGGCCGGTCATCACGCACAGCAGCAGCGTGACGGTGATGACCGCGATGAACGCCATCAGCGACATGGTCTGGGCTTCGGAGCTGAAGCTGGTCATGCGCGCGCACCTCCGGTGGGCTGCTGCCACCCGGGACGTCCGGAGCGGTTCTGGCGTTCCGGCCGGGGCGCGGCGGCCGCGGCCGCCTGCTCGGCGCGTGCGCGGATCGCCGCGGCGAGCGGGTCGACGCGGTTGCGCGCGATCCGCTCGTACAGCGCGATCGCGGCCAGCGCCACGGGCAGCTGGAGGAGCCCCAGGACCAGACCGGTGGTGAGACCGCCGGTGATGCTGCCGGTCATCATCGAGGGGGCGTAGCCGGACAGGAAGAGGAAGACGACGAAGTAGCCGAGCGCGGTGAAGGTGGCGACGCGGCGCAGCCTGCGGTAGGCCGATCCGAGCCGGTGCAGATCAGCACGGTCTTCGGCGGGGGCGGGCGGCTGGGGCTGCGGGGACGCGTCCCAGGGGTGCTGCGCGGAGTCCCAGCCCTGCGGCGAGGAGTCCCACGCTCGTGGGGACGCGTTCCAGGCCGCCTGAGGATCGGCGTCCCAGGACGGCGACGATCCACCCTCCCAGGACTGCGACGCCGCCTCGTGGCGGTGCCGCCCGGCGTTCTGATGCCGGGGCACGGGCGGTGGGCCGGGGAAAGGCTGGTGGTACGACATCGATCTCGCTCCTTGCCGCCCCGGGGAACGGGCGGGTGGCGCTGGTGGTCCGCGTACGTTACTCATGGGTATAGCCCTTGCGTAAGAGGTTTCCGACCGCTCGGTATGTCGGTTCGGTGACGATCCTGTGCGCGTGGCGAAGGAACCCGCGGTAACCCCAGTAGTGGATCTTTCCGCAGGTCACGGGCGACCGCCGGGCCGCCGGGGCGGAGCAGGCCGCTCGGCCCACGGGCGACCGCCGGGCCGCCGGGGCCGGTCGGGCCGC
>NZ_JBEZNQ010000071.1:0-37591 GCF_040653315.1 Streptomyces sp. NPDC047981
GGAGCCCCGCTGCTCCTGGCGGGCGGCGGGCGGTAGCGGGCGGTAGGACGCGCCGGCGGGGCGCGCGAAGGACGCGGTGCCCGGTGTCCCCTTCTGGGGTGGGGGACACCGGGCACCGCCGGCTCCGGGAAGATCCGCGGCCCCGCCACGGTTAGTGGAATCGTGAACGAATTCGGGGTACGAGACGATCTCGGGGTACGAGAAGTGGACGTCGTCGTCATCGGCTCAGGGCAGGCCGGGCTCTCCGCCGCCTACCATCTGCGCCGCACCGGCCTGGTCCCGGACCGGGACTTCGTCGTCCTCGACCACGCCCCGCGCCCCGGCGGCGCCTGGCAGTTCCGCTGGCCCTCGCTCACGTACGGCAAGGTCCACGGAATGCACGCGCTGCCCGGCATGGAGCTGACCGGCGCCGACGGCCGGCGGCCCTCGTCGGAGGTGATCGGCGACTACTTCGCCGCCTACGAAGACCGATTCGACCTGCGGGTCCACCGTCCCGTGGAGGTACGCGCCGTCCGCGAGGGCGAGGGCGGGCGGCTGCTCGTGGAGACCTCGGAGGGGCCGTACGCCACCCGCGCGCTGATCAACGCGACCGGCACCTGGGACCGGCCCTTCTGGCCCCGCTACCCCGGCCAGGAGACCTTCCGGGGCCGCCAGCTGCACACCGCGAACTACCCGGGTCCCCAGGAGTTCGCCGGCCTGCGGGTGATCGTGGTGGGCGGCGGCGCCTCCGGGACACAGCACCTGATGGAGATCGCCGAGGTCGCGGCCGAGACCACCTGGGTGACGCGGCGCGAGCCGGTCTACCGCGAGGGGCCGTTCGGCGAGGCGGAGGGCCGGGCCGCGGTCGCCCTGGTCGAGGAACGGGTCCGGCAGGGGCTGCCGCCGCAGAGCGTCGTCTCCGTCACCGGCCTGCCGCTCAGCGATGCCGTCCGCGAGGCCCGACGGAACGGAGTCCTGGAGCGGAACCCCATGTTCGACCGCATCACCCCGACCGGTGTGGCCTGGGCCGACGGCCGGACCGTGGACGCCGATGTGATCCTCTGGGCCACCGGCTTCCGCGCCGCGATCGACCACCTGGCCCCGCTCCGGCTGCGCGAGCCGGGCGGCGGCATCCAGGTGGAGGGGACGCGGGCGGTCCGGGACGAGCGCGTCCATCTCGTCGGCTACGGGCCCTCGGCCTCGACGATCGGCGCCAACCGGGCCGGGCGCGCGGCCGTCACCGAGATCCACCGCCTCCTGGACCGCGCACGGCAGCAGCGGGAGCCGGTGACCGTAGCGTAGGTCAGCCCTCTCCTCTCGACGCGCGGCGGACGAGGTTGAACTCCTCGACGTTCGCCTGGTGTTCGGCGTAGTCGGCGGTGAACCGGGTGTCTCCCGGCTTCACGGTCACGAAGTACAGCCAGTCACCCTTGGCCGGCTCGATGGCTGCCGTCATCGCCTGCTCCCCCGGGTTTCCGATCGGGGTGGGCGGAAGGCCCGCCCGTTCGTAGGTGTTGAAGGGGCTCTCGATCTTGGTGTCCGCGTGGGTGGTGTCGACGGTGGAGCGTCCCAGGGCGTAGTTCAGGGTCGAGTCCATCTGGAGCGCCATGCCCCGGGCGAGCCGGTTGTAGACGACCCGCGCGACCTTGCCCATGTCCTCGGTGGTGTCGGCCTCCGCCTGGACGATGCTCGCGATGATCACCGTCTGGTGCACGCTCACACCGTTGCGCTGGGCGCCCGCCATGATGTGCTCGGCGCCGAAGCGCTTGCCGGCCGTCTGGACCATGTAGCGGAGCAGGCTCTCGGGGGTGGTCGTCGAGAGGACCGGATACGTCGCGGGGAAGAGGTACCCCTCCGGGTTGCCCTGGGCGGCGCTCGGCAGCCCCAGGGCGGTGACCGGGGTGTCGGCGGCCTTGCGGGTGGTGCCGGCGGCGAGGCCGAGGGAGCGGTCGACGGCCGTGTAGACCTGCCCCGCGCGCCATCCCTCCGGGATGAGCAGGGTCCGCTGCTTCTCGGGGGCGGGCTTGTCCTCGCCGCCGAGAACCAGCAGCGGGACGGTGATCGCCGCCGCGACGGCGAGGGCGGCGCCGATGAGCAGGGCGATCCGGCCGCGCCGGGTGAGCCGGGTGCGGCGGCGACGGTGTTCGGGCTGCCAGGTCCGGTGCGTCATGGGCGCACGCTAACCCGGCCCGCCCGCGAAACCGGGGAGCCCCGCACACGCGGCGGCGCCGCCGGCCCCCTGGGACGGGGGACCGACGGCGCCGCTTTCCTGCCGGGCGTAACCGGGCGGATGGGTCAGACGAGCCAGCCCAGGAAGTGGAAGACGCCGGCGAGCAGGTTGGTGATGACGTTCATGGTGGTGCTTCTCCTTGTGCAAAGTGCATCGGTGGGACAGTGCGCGGTCGCGGTCTGCAGCCCGTTGCTTGCGCACCGTAATCATCAGCTGTCACAAGGGAGTTGAGCAACGAATCCGGGAACGATCACACGTTCTGGGGAACAACCGCTCCCACGTTCGCGTGTTCGTCTCTGCGCACCAGGGCTGCGTACCGCCCGTCCTTGGCGAGGAGCTCCTCGTGGGTGCCGCGCTCGGCGATCCGGCCGGTGTCGAGGACCACGATCTGGTCCGCGTCCCGGACTGTGGAGAGCCGGTGCGCGATGGTGATCGTGGTACGCCCGGCGGAGAGGGCGTCCATGGCCTGCTGGACGGCGTGTTCCGTACGGGTGTCCAGGGCGCTGGTCGCCTCGTCGAGGATGAGCACGGGCGGGTCGCGCAGGATGGTGCGGGCGATGGCGAGGCGCTGCTTCTCGCCGCCCGAGAAGCGGTAACCGCGCTCGCCGACGAGGGTGTCGTACCCGTCGGGCAGGCCGGCGATGTGGTCGTGGATCTGCGCGGCCCGGGCGGCCTCGTGGATCTCCTCGTCGGTGGCGTCCGGCTTGGCGAAGCGCAGGTTGTCGGCGACCGAGGCGTGGAAGAGGTACGTCTCCTGGGACACCACGCCGACCGCCCGGGCGAGGGTGTCGAAGTCGAGGTCGCGGACGTCGACGCCGTCGAGGAGGACCCGGCCGCCGGTCACGTCGTAGAGCCGGGGCACGAGATAGCTGAGGGTGGACTTGCCCGATCCGGTGGGGCCGACCACGGCGAGGCTGCCACCGGCCGGGACGGCCAGGTCGATGGAGTCGAGCGTGGGTCGGCCCGCGTCCGCGGGGTCGTAGTGGAAGGAGACGTTCTCGAACGTGACCTCGCCGCCGACCTTCGGAAGCCGGACCGGGTCGGCGGGCTCGGTGATGGAGACGGGCAGGTCGAGGTATTCGAAGATGCGCTGGAAGAGAGCGAGCGAGGTCTGCATCTGGACGCCGGTGGAGAGGAGGCTCACCGTCGGCCGGAAGAGGCCCTGCTGGAGCGAGACGAAGGCGACCAGGGTGCCCAGCGAGAGGGCGGGGCCGCCCGCCTGGACGGCGAGGCCCGCGGCCCAGTAGATCAGCGCGGGCATCGCCGCCATGACGATGCCGATCGTGGACATCCGCCAGCGTCCGGCCATCGAGGAGCGCACCTCGAGATCGACGAGGCGCTCGGACTCTTCGGCGAAGGAGCTGGTCAGGGAGGAGGAGCGGCCCATGGTGCGGCCGAGGAGGATGCCGCTGACGGAGAGCGACTCGGTGACGGTCGCGGCCATGACGGCCATCTGCTTCTGCCGCTGGGTGGTGATCTTCTTGCGCTCGCGGCCGACGCGACGGCTGATCCAGACGAAGACCGGCAGCAGGAGCAGCGAGACGACGGTGAGCCGCCAGTCGAGCGCGAGCATCGCGACGACCGTGGCGACGACGGCGGTGAGGTTCGAGACGAGGGAGGTGGCGGTCGAGGTGACCGTCGCCTGCATGCCGCCGATGTCGTTGGCGATCCGGGACTGCACCTCGCCGGTGCGGGTGCGGGTGAAGAAGGCGAGCGGCATCCGCTGCAGCTGTGCGTAGACCGCGGTGCGCAGGTCGTGCATGACGCGCTGGCCGACGGTGGTGGAGATCAGCGTCTGGAGCACGCCGAAGACGCTGGTCATCACGGCCGTGACGATCATGCCGAGGGCGAGCAGGCTGAGCAGCCCGGTCCTGCCCTGCGGGATCGCGACGTCGAGGATCTCCTTGAGCAGGAACGGCGAGGCCACCGACACCAGGGACGAGGCGGCGACGAGCAGGCCCACGAGCGCCAGCCGGCCGCGGTAGGGACGGAAGAGCCGCAGGATGCGCCGCGTCTGGGCGGGTTCCTTCGGCTGCGTGGCATCACGGGGCGGGGGTGTCCAGTCGGACTCTTCGTGGATACGCATGGGCTCCTACGAGGGTGTGAGAGGTCAAGACGATCAGAGCATAGCTCATTGTTACCTATACTCACAATGAACCAGGTCCTGATAGTGTTCCCCCATGAACAGCCCCGACGCCGACGGCCTCCTCGCCGAGCAGCTCCTCCGCCTCACCCGGCGGCTGCAGCGCAGCCAGAAACGGCTGCTCGAACCGGTCGGCATCACCCCCGCACAGTCCCGGCTTCTGCGCACGGTCGCGCACTACGAGCAGCCGCCCCGGATGGCCGATCTCGCCCAGCGCCTGGAGGTGGTCCCGCGGGCCGTCACCAGCCTCGTGGACGGCCTGGAGGCCGCCGGGCGGGTGCGCAGGGTGGCCGACCCGACGAACCGACGGGTGGTCAGGATCGAGATCACGGACACCGGACGGGAGACACTGCGCGCGTTGCGCAGCGCGCGTCGGGCGGCCGCAGAGGACATCCTTGCTCCATTGACCGTCGATCAGCGCGAGGTGCTCGGAGGTCTGCTGTCCGCTCTGGTCGACCACGTGCCGGAGCGCCGCTGCTGACCGCTCGGGTGCCGGGAGCGCCGAGGGGAGCCGTCCATGCCACTCCTGGAGCCGAACCCGCAGGCCCTGCGCCCCGGAACGGCCCGCAGGGCCGCGCCCGACCGGGTCCCCGACCTCCAGTCCCGGGGCACCCCGCGCCGGCTGCGGGAGGAGCTGGTCGCGCTCCTCGGCCCCGAGAAGGTCCTCTCGAAGATCTCCGACCTGGTGCGCTACGCCTCCGACGCCAGCCCCTACCGCTTCGTGCCGCAGGTCGTGGTGGTCGCCGAGGACATCGACGACATCTCCGCCGTCCTCTCCTACGCCCACGGCAAGGGCCGCGAGGTCGTCTTCCGGGCGGCCGGGACCAGCCTGAACGGGCAGGCGCAGGGCGAGGACATCCTCGTCGACGTGCGCCGGCACTGGGTCGGTGTCGAGGTCCTCGACGACGGCGCGCGCGCCCGGATCCGCCCCGGTACCACCGTCGTCCGCGCCAACGCGGCGCTCGCCCGGCACGGCCGGGTCCTCGGTCCCGACCCGGCGAGCGCGATCGCCTGCACGATCGGCGGGGTCGTCGCCAACAACGCCTCGGGCATGACGGCCGGCACGACCAGGAACTCGTACCGCACGGTCTCCTCGCTCACCGTCGTGCTGCCGAGCGGGACCGTCGTGGACACCGGCGACCCGGCGGCCGACGAGGAGCTCGCCCGCGCCGAGCCCCGGCTCTGCGCGGGGCTGAAGGAGCTGAAGGCCGAGATCGAGGCGGACGCGGAGTTCGTGGCCAGGATCCGCGCCAAGTACGCCATCAAGAACACCAACGGCTACCGCCTGGACGCCTTCCTGGACGGCGCGACGCCGGTGGAGATCCTGCGCGGGCTCATGGTCGGCTCGGAGGGGACGTTCGGCTTCATCTCCGAGGTCGTCTTCGACACGCTCCCGCTGGACCGCGAGGTCTCCACGGCCCTGCTCTTCTTCCCCTCGCTGACCGCCGCCGCGGCCGCCGTGCCGCGCTTCAACGAGGCCGGGGCGCTCGCGGTCGAGCTGATGGACGGCAACACGCTGCGCGCCTCGGTCAGCGTGGCCGGGGTGCCGGCCGACTGGGCCGAGCTGCCCAAGGAGACGACGGCCCTCCTCGTGGAGTTCCGCGCCCCGGACGCGGCCGCGCAGGAGGCGTACGAGCGGGCGGCCGCCGCCGTCCTCGCGGAGCTCGAACTCGTCGCGCCGGTCGCTTCCGTGGAGAACGCCTTCACGCGCGACCCCGGCAGGATCGCCGGGTACTGGAAGGCCCGCAAGGCGTTCGTGACGGCTGTGGGCGGCTCGCGTCCCTCGGGTACGACGCTGATCACGGAGGACTTCGCCGTGCCGCCGGAGCGGCTCGCCGAGGCCTGCGCCGATCTGCTCGACCTGCAGGCCCGGCACGGCTTCGACGCGGCCGTGGCCGGTCACGCCGCCCACGGCAACCTGCATTTCCTGCTGGCCTTCGACGCCGGCGACCCGGCGGACGTGGAGCGGTACGCCGCGTTCATGGACGAGTTCTGCAAGCTGACGGTGGAGCGGTTCGACGGCTCGCTGAAGGCCGAGCACGCCACCGGTCGCAACATCGCCCCGTTCCTGGAGCTGGAGTGGGGGCCGCGGGCGACGGAGCTGATGTGGCGGATCAAGGAGCTCGTCGACCCCGACGGGGTGCTCGCGCCGCGGATCGTCCTCGACCGCGACCCGCAGGCCCATCTCCGCGGGCTCAAGACCATCCCGAAGGTCGAGGCGATCGCCGACCCGTGCATCGAGTGCGGCTTCTGCGAACCGACCTGTCCCAGCCAGGATCTGACGACGACTCCGCGCCAGCGCATCGTGCTGCGCAGGGAGATGATGCGCCAGGGCGACGGGTCCCACGTGGAGGCGAGCCTCCTGGAGGCGTACGGCTACGACGCCGTGGACACCTGCGCCGGCGACTCCACGTGCAAGCTGGCCTGTCCGGTCGGGATCGACACCGGGGCGCTGATGAAGGATTTCCGCCATCGGCGGCACTCCTCGCGCGAGGAGCGGATCGCGGCGCTCGCGGCGGTGAACTTCCGCGCCGTGGAGGCGTCGGCCCGGCTCGCGGTCGCGGCGGCCGACCGGATCGGCGACCGGGTCCTGGCGGCGGCGACCGGTCTGGCGCGCAGGGTCGTGCGGCCCGATCTCGTACCGGAGTGGCTGCCGGAGATCCCGGGGGCGGCCGGCCGCCGGCTCCCCCGGACGCACCGCCCGGCGGCCGTCGCCGTGTACTACCCGGCCTGTGTGAACCGGATCTTCGGCGGCCCGGAGGGCCTGCGCGGGCCCTCCCTGCCGGAGGCGGTGGTGGCGCTCTCGGGCCGGGCGGGCCGTCCGGTGTGGATCCCGGACGACGTGGCCGGTACGTGCTGCGCCACGATCTGGCACTCCAAGGGGTACGAACGGGGCAACGCGGTGATGACCAACCGGATCGTCGCTGCGGCCTGGGGCTGGACGGCGGGCGGCCGGCTGCCCCTGGTGGTCGACGCGTCCTCGTGCACGCTGGGCATCGCCCATGAGGTGGTGCCGTATCTCACGGACGACAACCGGGAGTTGCACGCGGAGCTGACCGTCGTCGACTCGCTGGTGTGGGCGGCCGACGAGCTGCTGCCCCGGCTGGACGTGCGCCGCAGGGTGGAGTCGGCGGTGGTCCACCCGACCTGCTCGATGCGGCACCTGGGGGACGAGGCGCAGCTGACGGCGGTGGCCCGGGCGTGCGCCGACGAGGTCGTCGTACCGGCCGACGCGGGCTGCTGCGCCTTCGCGGGCGACCGGGGCATGCTGCATCCGGAGCTGACGGCCTCGGCGACCGCCCGCGAGGCGGCGGAAGTGACGGCACGTCCGTTCGACCTCCATCTGTCGGCGAACCGGATGTGCGAGATCGGCATGGACCGGGCGACGGGCCGGAGCTATCAGTCGGCCCTGCTGGCGCTGGAGCGGGCGACGCGCGCCTGACGGTCCGTCACTCCTTTGCCGGGATTACGGCCGTGAGATCACGGGTCCCTTACCCCATGTGGGTGAGGGACCCTTGTCGTCCGCATGGACCGGCGACGCGGAATGGAAGAGTCCAACCACCCGTCGCAAGAGTCCAATCCGCGCCCTTGCGCACCACCAGTCCCGGCGGACAGGGTCCTGAGCGGGATTCATGAGCCAGCCGTGCACACAGCTACTGGAGGTTCCATGAACGACAACGCACCGCAGCCGCCGAGCCGCCGCTCCGTTCTGCGGACCACGGCCGGGGTCGCGGGAGCGGGCATCGGCCTCGGCGCCCTGGGCACCACGAGTGCCGAGGCCGCCGCGCCCGAGGCGGCCGCCGCCGAGCAGATCGCCGGACAGACCGCAGGCGCTCCCCGCCGCAGGGGCGCCACCATGGTGAACGTCCCCTTCGCCAAGCGCTCCACGGTCCGGGTCGGGATCGTCGGCCTCGGCAACCGGGGCGGCAGCATGATCGACCTCTTCCTTGTCCTTCCCGGGGTGCGGGTGGTCGCGGTGTGCGACCCGGTCCGCGACAAGACGGAGCGCGCCGCCGCCAAGGTCGTCGCCGCCGGACAGCCCTCCCCCGCCGTGTACACCAACGGCGAGGACGACTACGCGAACCTGTGCAAGCGCACGGACGTCGACTTCGTCTACGTGGCGACGCCGTGGGAGCTCCACTTCGAGATGGCGAAGACGGCCATGCTCAACGGCAAGCACGTGGGCGTGGAGTGTCCGGTCGCGATGACACTCAAGGACCTGTGGGAGCTGGTCGACCTCTCCGAGCAGACCCGCCGCCACTGCATGCAGCTGGAGAACTGCTGCTACGGCCGCAACGAGATGCGTGTCCTGCGGATGGCGCACGCGGGCCGGTTCGGCGAGCTGTTGCACGGCGCGGGGGCGTACAACCACGATCTGCGCGAGCTGATGTTCTCGCCCACGTACTACGAGGGCCCGTGGCGCCGCCTGTGGCACACCCGGCTGCGCGGCGATCTCTACCCGAACCACGGCTTCGGTCCGGTCGCCAACTACATGGACGTCAACCGGGGCGACCGGGCGGTCAGCATCAGCAGCTTCGGTACGCAGGCGCTCGGTCTCGCCGAGTACCGGGCGAAGCACCTGCCCGCGGGCGACCCGAGCTGGAAGGAGTCGTACATCGGGGCCGACCGGACGATCAGCCTGGTCCAGACGGCGAAGGGGCGGGTGATCCGGCTGGAGCACGACGTCTCGACCCCGCACCCGTACAGCAGGATCAACAGCCTGGGCGGCACGCTGGGAGTCTTCGAGGACTATCCCGCGCGGATCTATCTGGAGCCGGACCACCAGGGGCACCAGTGGGGCGACTTCGCGGCGTACGCGAAGGACTTCGACCACTGGCTCTGGAAGGAGCACGCCAATCCGCCGGGGGGTCACGGCGGGATGGACTACATCATGCTCTACCGGCTGACGCAGTGCATGCGGCTCGGCCTGGTCCCCGACTTCGACGTCTACGACGCGGCGACCTGGACGGCTCCGGTGCCGCTCAGCCATGACTCGATCAAGGCCAAGGGCGCGCCGCAGGCGATCCCCGACTTCACGCGCGGCGAGTGGCAGAAGGCCCGGTCCGGCGTGGACTCGGTGAAGCCGGCCTAGCGGGCCCGGAACGCCGGTGGCCGCACCCGCTCCGGAGCGGGTGCGGCCACCTCTGTCGCGGGGAGGCGACAGCTCGGGGGCAGGGCCGGTCAGGCCGTGTGCAGGGTCAGCCCGTAGCGGCCCAGGATCTCGTTGACGGGCTGGAACCAGGTGTTGCCGCCGGAGGAGCAGTTGCCCCAGCCGCCGGAGGTCACGCCCTGGGCCTGGTCGCCGGTGATGAACGAACCGCCCGAGTCGCCGCCCTCTGCGCAGACGTTCGTGCGGGTCATCTGGTACACCGCGCCCACGGCGTAGTTGACGGTCTCGTTCTTGCCGAGCACCGTGCCGCAGTGCCACTTGGTCGTGGAGCCGGAGCGGCAGACGGAGGAGCCGACCGGGGCCTCCCAGGATCCGCGCACGAGCCGGTCCGAGGTCTGTCCCCAGCCGTAGACGACGGGCACGGTCCACCAGCCGTAGCCGGTGCTCACCCAGGCCATGTCGTCGCCCGGGAACGAGGAGCCCTGGAACCAGCCCATGTCCGATCCGTCCCAGCCACGCACGAAGGTGCCGGAGGTGCCGCAGTGCCCTGCCGTGACGAAGCCGCCGTGCACCGAGAAGCCGATGGAGCAGCGGTACTGGTGGGTGTAGTACGGGTCTCCGCCGACGGTCCCGGCGGCGAAGGTGGCGGGCGTCGCGTCCACCTTCTCCACCCGGACGGGTCCTGCCGCGCGGGCGCGGTCGAGGAAGGCCTTGACGTCGGCTCTGCCCGCCCGGTCTGCGGCGACCTGGACGACCACCTGGTTGGCGCGGACGTCGACATGCCAACTGCCCACGGCGGCGGGTGCCTCGAGGCGGTCGATGCGCTGCTTGACCGCGTCGAGCCGGGCGGCGGAGTGGGTGACGACCCGGGCGTCGGCGCCGGTCTTCCGTACGGCCTCGGCCTTCTGGCGGTTCGTCACGGCGACGGTGAGCCTGCCGCTGTCGGAGTCGAACCAGGTGCCGGCGAAGTCGGCGCCCGCCGCCCGTTCGGCCGAGGGCTGGACGGCGAACGCCGCCTTCTCCTGGGCGAGTCGGGTGTGCGCCTGCTGCTCGGTGAGGCCGAGGTCGCGCTGCATGGCGGCGATCAGGCCGGGCGAGGCGTCCGGGTCGGGCGCCGCGGCGGCGGCGGTCGAGGGGGCGAGGGCGGCGCCTCCCCAGGTGGCGACGAGGAGGAGGGCGGAGAGGGCGGTGCGTATGCCGGTCTTCCCGGCGCGGCTGGTTCCACTGAGGCGTCTCACAGGCGTGAACCCTTCTGCTGTTCCTTGGTGTGGGGTGGAACATCAGGTGCTGTGGCGGTGCCGAGAACTCTCCGAGTGGGGCTTTGAGAGCGCTCTCCGGAGGGAGAGAGTAGGGGCTCGGCCGGTACCTGCACAGGGGTCCGCGTCGAAATCGCGCACAGACACGGGCGAGCCGGGACGGTCTGTTGGACCTTGGCCTGTTCTGTACCTCGTTGCGGAAAATCGTTTGCCGCGGGCCTTCCCCCGGCGCGAACCTTGCACGGTTTCCGTCATCCCCCGCACATCGGAATCCCGGGACACCATGCAGATTCGCGATCTACCGTACGCCGACCCAGGGGTCCCCGATGTCCGCTCGGGCACCCGGTTCCTCCTCTGGCTCGGCCGACATCAACTGGGCGGCCAGGTGAAGGCCCTGCTGTGGGGTCTGCTCCTGCAGCTGTCCATCGTCGGACTCTCCCTCGCCGTCGGCCTCGCCGTGCAGGCGGTCGTGGACGGCGACGGCGGACGGCTCGCGCTCGTCGGCGGGCTGCTCGCGCTGCTCGGCGCGGGCATCGCCGTCGGCGACATGATGCTGCACCGCACCGCCGTGACGAACTGGATCACGGCCGCCGCCCGTGTCCAGCAACTCCTCTCGCGCAAGACGGCCGAGCTGGGCTCGGTCCTCACCCGCCGGGTCGCCGCCGGCGAGGTCGTCGCGGTCTCCACCGGTGACGTCGAGAAGATCGGCTGGTTCGTCGAGGCGCTGTCCCGTTTCGCCGCCGCCGCGCTGACGGTGGTCCTGGTCTGCGTGGGCCTCGTGGTCTACCAGCCCGCGCTCGGCGTGGTCGTCGCGGTGGGGGTGCCGGTGCTCATGCTGGCCGTGCTGCCGCTGCTGCCCCGCGCCACGCGCAGGGCCGACATCCAGCGGGAGAAGGCGGGCCGGGCCACCGAGCTGGCCTCGGACACCGTGGCCGGACTGCGGGTACTGCGCGGCATCGGCGGCGAGGAGCTGTTCCTCGGCCGCTACCGGGCCGCCTCCCAGGAGGTCCGGCGGGCGGCCGTCCGCAGCGCCCGGATGTGGGCGCTGATCGCGGCCGTGCAGGTCCTGCTCCCCGGTCTGCTCATGGTGGGGGTGCTCGCCTACGGGGCGCGGCTCGCGCTCGACGGGCGGATCGCGGTCGGCGAACTGGTCACGGTCTACGGCGCGGTGGCGCTGATGCTCCATCCGCTCCGGCACTTCGAGGAGATCGCCATGGCGTACTCCTTCTCCCGGCCCTCCGCGAAGCGGGCGGCCCGGGTGCTCGGCCTCGAACGCACCCGTACGACCACGGCACCGGCAGCCGGGCACCCCGAGGCGACAGGCGACCTGTACGACCCGGTCACCGGACTGCTCGCGCCCGCCGGCCTCTTCACCGCCGTCGTCTGCGGCGACCCGGACGCGGCCGGCCGGCTCGCGGACCGGCTCGGCGGTCATCCCACGGAGCCGGGCGAGGGACACACCTCGGTCCTGCTCGGCGGGGTGCCCCTCGACGAACTGGACCTGGACACCGCCCGTACGGCCGTCCTGGTCCAGGACAAGGACCCGGTCCTGCTCTCCGGCACGCTCGCGGAGCTGCTCGACGTGCCCGCGTCGGGCAAGGTCCCGCCCTCCGAGGCGCTGGCGGCGGCGCAGTGCGGGGACGTCCTGGACGCCCTCGCGCAGGCGTCCGTGGACACCGACGGCGATCCGATGAGGACCCGGATCACCGAGCGCGGCCGGTCGCTCTCCGGTGGCCAGCGCCAGCGCCTCGCGCTTGCCCGCTCCCTGGTGACGGACCCGGAGGTGCTCGTGCTCGACGAGCCGACCTCGGCGGTCGACTCGCACACCGAGGCGCGCGTCGCCGCCGGGGTGCGGGCGCTGCGCGAGGGCCGTACGACGGTGGTCCTCGCCTCCTCGCCGCTGCTGCTCGACCGGGCGGACCGGGTGGCCCTGGTCCACGAGGACGAGGTGGTGGCCGTCGGCACCCACCGCGAACTGCTCGGCCGCGAACCGCGCTACCGGGCGGTGGTCACCCGCGAGACGGACGACGAACAGGCCTTGGAGAAGAAGGTGTCGGAGACACGGCTGGAAGCCGAGCTGGAAGGAGAGTCGGCATGATCGGCCTGGCCCCGCCGGAGTACGACCCGGCGGCCCCCACGGAGGCGACGACCCTGCCGGTGGGGACGACGGCGACCGTGCGGGGTTACGTCCGCGCGCTGCTAAGCCGCCACCGTACGGCGTTCGCCCTGCTCGTGGGGGTCAACGCGATCGCCGTGATCGCGTCGATGGTGGGCCCGTACCTCCTCGGCACGGTCGTCGAGCGGCTCTCGGAGGGGGCGCGCGAGCTGCGCCTGGGGCCGACCGTCGCCCTGTTCGCGCTCGCCCTCGTCGTGCAGACGCTCTTCGTGCGCCTGGTGCGGCTGCGGGGCGCGATGCTGGGCGAGGAGATGCTGGCCGACCTGCGCGAGGACTTCCTCGTGCGGTCGGTCGGGCTGCCGCCGGGCGTCCTGGAGCGGGCCGGGACCGGCGACCTGCTGTCGCGTATCACCACGGACATCGACCGGCTGGCCAACGCCATGCGGGAGGCCGTACCCCAGCTGGCGATCGGTGTCGTCTGGGCGGGTCTCCTGATCGGCGGTCTGCTCGTCACCGCGCCACCGCTCGCCCTGGCGATCGTGATCGCGGCTCCGCTGCTCGTCGTCGGCTGCCGCTGGTACTTCCGGCGGGCGCCGTCGGCGTACCGCTCGGAGGCGGCCGGGTACGCGGCGGTCGCCGCGGTGCTGGCCGAGACGGTCGACGCGGGCCGCACGGTCGAGGCGCACCGTCTGGGCGGGCGGCGGGTCGGTCTGTCGAACCGGCGGATCGCCGAGTGGACGGCGTGGGAGCGGTACACCCTCTTCCTGCGCTCGGTCCTCTTCCCGGTCGTCAACCTCACCCACACCCTTGTCCTGTCGGGTGTCCTCCTGCTCGGCGGGGTGTTCGTGCTCCAGGGCTGGATCGACGTCGGCCAGCTGACCACGGGCGCGCTGCTCGCCCAGATGCTGGTGGAGCCGGTCGGGATCATCCTGCGCTGGTACGACGAGCTGCAGGTGGCACAGGTGTCGCTGGCCCGGCTCGTGGGCGTCCACGAGATCGAGCCGGACGCGGGCGACGGGGCCGTGCGCCCCGAGGGCCGGGACGTCCGGGCCGACGAGGTGCGCTTCGGCTACCGCGAGGGCGTCGACGTGCTGCACCGGGTGTCGATGGACCTCGCTCCGGGAACCCGGCTCGCGCTGGTCGGCCCGTCCGGCGCGGGCAAGTCGACGCTCGGGCGGCTGCTCGCGGGGATCTATGCCCCGCGCACGGGTTCGGTGACGCTCGGTGCTGCCGAGCTGGCGAAGATGCCGGCCGAGCGGATCCGCGAGCACGTGGCCCTGGTCAACCAGGAGCACCATGTCTTCGTCGGCTCGCTCCGCGACAACCTGCTGCTCGCCCGGACGGGCGCGGCGGACGCCGAGCTGTGGGCGGCGCTCGGCGCGGTCGACGCGGACGGCTGGGCGCGCGCCCTCGCGGAGGGCCTGGACACCGAGGTGGGCTCGGGCGGGCTCGCGCTCACCCCGGCGCAGGCCCAGCAGATCGCCCTGGCCCGGCTGGTGCTGGCCGACCCGCACACGCTGGTCCTGGACGAGGCGACCTCGCTCCTGGACCCGCGGGCGGCCCGTCATCTGGAGCGCTCACTGGCCCGGGTCCTCGACGGCCGTACGGTCGTCGCGATCGCCCACCGGCTGCACACCGCGCACGACGCGGATGTGATCGCGGTGGTCGAGGAGGGCCGGATCAGCGAGCTGGGCAGCCATGACGAGTTGGTGGCGGCGGACGGCGCGTACGCCGCGCTGTGGAGGTCGTGGCACGGGTGACATGCGCGTGGGCCCGCCCCCGGAAGGGGCGGGCCCACGCGTCGTACCGGTCCTACAGATAGCCGAGCGCCGAGGCCCCGCCCACTCCGCCGAGCAGCATGAAGGCAGGCATCAGGACCTTCAGCTCGACCCAGCTGCCCGCGCGGAACCGCATCCCCTTCGGCGGCCCGACCGGGTACCAGCGCTTGCGCCCCACGGGGATGGGCCAGAGGATCGGGCAGCCGGAGACGGTCAGGGCGTCGCCGATGTCGTGCACCAGGGCGCCGAGGACGATCGGCAGGCCGAGCCAGAGGTACTCCTGCCCGGGGGCGGTGAAGAGCCAGTCGGCGCCGTTGCCCGGCTGGTCGAGGACGCCCGCGAGGATCCAGGCGCTGGTGGCGCCGAGCAGCCAGACCAGAACGTCGCTGGACATCCGCGCGGCCCGCCACAGCAGGCCCTCCACGGCCAGCACGAGGTGCACGAAGAGGATGGCGAGGACGGCCCAGCGGCCGCCGGTGATGGCGAGGACCGAGGCTCCGGCGCCGATGAGGACCGCCCACAGCCAGGTGTGGGTCAGCGTGCGGTGCCCGCCGGAGCGGCGGGGGTCGGCGGTGGAGCGGGTCGCCTTGTAGACCGCGTACGAGAGCTTGTCGACGATCTCGCAGAGGCCCTTGGAGACCGGTCCGAAGGCGCGCGAGATGGTCGCGGACTTGTGGTCGAGGTCGGGGGCGAGGGCCGCGCCCGCGCAGATGAGCGCGCCGACGACGACAACCGGCCACGGCATCGGGTGGCCGGCGGCGGCAGCGGCCGCTCCGACGCCCAGCCAGGCCGCCGCTCCGGACAGCGAGTGCGCCGGTCCCATCATGGTTGTCCCCGCCCCATTCCTCCGTTGCCGGGCTTCAGTTGACGCCCGGTCGACGGGTCAGCGTATCGTCCGTGATCTTCCGGCCGATGGCCGGTTCCCTCATCCGGGCGGAATCCAGGCAAGATGGGGGCGTGACCCTTATCGATCAGCTGCCGCCGAACGCCGACCCCGACGCCCTCTTCGAGGCTTTCTCCTCCTGGGCGGAGGGCCGGGGCATCACGCTCTACCCGGCCCAGGAAGAGGCGCTGATCGAGGTGGTCTCCGGGGCCAACGTGATCTTGTCCACGCCCACCGGTTCGGGAAAGTCGCTGGTCGCGGCGGGGGCGCACTTCACGGCCCTGGCCAATGACCAGGTGACGTTCTACACCGCGCCGATCAAGGCGCTGGTGTCGGAGAAGTTCTTCGACCTCTGCAAACTCTTCGGTACCGAGAACGTGGGCATGCTGACCGGCGACGCGTCCGTGAACGCCGACGCCCCGGTCATCTGCTGCACGGCCGAGGTGCTCGCCTCGATCGCGCTGCGGGACGGCAGGCACGCCGACATCGGCCAGGTCGTCATGGACGAGTTCCACTTCTACGCGGAGCCGGACCGCGGCTGGGCCTGGCAGATCCCGCTCCTGGAACTGCCGCAGGCGCAGTTCGTCCTGATGTCGGCGACGCTCGGCGACGTGTCGATGTTCGAGAAGGACCTGACGCGCCGCACGGGCCGCCCCACCTCGGTGGTCCGCTCGGCGACGCGGCCGGTGCCGCTGTCGTACGAGTACCGGCTCACCCCCATCACGGACACCCTGACCGAGCTCCTGGAGACCAAGCAGGCCCCGGTCTACATCGTCCACTTCACGCAGGCGCAGGCCGTCGAGCGGGCGCAGTCGCTGATGAGCATCAACATGTGCTCGCGCGAGGAGAAGGACCAGATCGCCGAACTGATCGGCAACTTCCGCTTCACCACCAAGTTCGGCCAGAACCTCTCGCGCTACGTGCGGCACGGCATCGGCGTGCACCACGCGGGCATGCTGCCGAAGTACCGGCGCCTGGTGGAGAAGCTGGCGCAGGCGGGTCTGCTGAAGGTGATCTGCGGTACGGACACCCTCGGCGTGGGCGTCAACGTGCCCATCCGTACGGTGCTGTTCACCGCGCTGACCAAGTACGACGGCAACCGGGTGCGGACGCTGCGCGCGCGGGAGTTCCACCAGATCGCGGGCCGGGCCGGCCGGGCGGGCTTCGACACGGCCGGTTTCGTGGTGGCGCAGGCGCCCGAGCACGTCATCGAGAACGAGAAGGCGCTGGCCAAGGCGGGCGACGACCCGAAGAAGCGCCGCAAGGTGGTGCGGAAGAAGGCTCCGGAGGGCTTCGTCGCGTGGAGCGACACCACCTTCGAGAAGCTGATCGGCGCCGAGCCGGAGCCGCTCACCTCCCGCTTCAAGGTCACCAACATCATGCTGCTCTCGGTGATCGCCCGCCCGGGCAACGCGTTCGAGGCGATGCGCAAGCTCCTGGAGGACAACCACGAGCCGCGCAAGGCGCAGCTGCGGCACATCCGCCGGGCGATCGCGATCTACCGCTCGCTGCTCGACGGCGGTGTGGTGGAGCAGTTGGACACCCCGGACGCCGAGGGCCGCACGATCCGGCTCACGGTCGACCTCCAGCAGGACTTCGCGCTGAACCAGCCGCTGTCGACGTTCGCGCTCGCCGCGTTCGACCTGCTGGACCCCGAATCCCCTTCGTACGCCCTGGACATGGTCTCGGTCGTCGAGTCGACGCTCGACGACCCGCGGCAGATCCTGGCCGCCATGCAGAACAAGGCGCGCGGCGAGGCCGTCGGCCGGATGAAGGCGGACGGGGTCGAGTACGAGGAGCGCATGGAGCGGCTCCAGGAGATCTCCTACCCCAAGCCGCTGGAGGAACTGCTCTGGCACGCGTACAACGTCTACCGGAAGTCGCACCCGTGGGTGGGCGACCACCCGGTGTCGCCGAAGTCCGTCATCCGTGACATGTACGAACGGGCGCTGTCCTTCACGGAGTTCACCTCCTGGTACGAGCTGGCGCGGACCGAGGGCATCGTGCTGCGCTATCTCGCGAGCGCGTACAAGGCGCTCGACCACACGATCCCGGACGACCTCAAGACCGAGGACCTCCAGGACCTGATCGAGTGGCTGGGCGAGATGGTGCGCCAGGTGGACTCCTCGCTGCTCGACGAGTGGGAGCAGCTGGCCAACCCGGAGATCCAGACGGCCGAGGAGGCGCAGGAGAAGGCCGACCAGGTCAAGCCGGTCACGGCGAACGCCCGCGCCTTCCGGGTCCTGGTGCGCAACGCGATGTTCCGCCGGGTGGAGCTGGCGGCCCTGGACAACGTGGACGCGCTGGGCGAGCTCGACGCCGAGTCGGGCTGGGACGCGGACGCCTGGGGCGAGGCGATGGACGCGTACTGGGACGAGTACGACGACCTCGGCACCGGCCCGGACGCGCGCGGCCCCAAGCTCCTGAACATCGAGGAGGACGCGGCGCACGGCCTGTGGCGCGTCCGGCAGACCTTCGCCGACCCGAACGGCGACCATGACTGGGGCATCAGCGCGGAGGTGGATCTCGCCGCCTCCGACGAGGAGGGCCGCGCGGTCGTCCGCGTGACGTCCGTCGGACAGCTGTAGAAGGAGGAGCGGACCGGTGACCAATCCCGCCGAGAGACTCGTCGACCTGCTCGATCTGGAGCGGATCGAGGACAACATCTTCCGTGGCCAGAGCCCGCAGGAGTCGCTGCAGCGGGTCTTCGGCGGCCAGGTCGCGGGCCAGGCCCTGGTGGCCGCCGGGCGTACCACGGAGGGCGACCGGCCGGTGCACTCGCTGCACTCGTACTTCCTGCGGCCGGGCCGGCCTGGCGTGCCGATCGTCTACCAGGTGGAGCGGGTGCGGGACGGGCGTTCGTTCACCACCCGCCGGGTCACGGCGGTCCAGCAGGGCCGGACGATCTTCAATCTGACCGCCTCCTTCCATCTGCCGGAGGAGGCCGGGTTCGAGCACCAGCTGCCGCCCCGGCACATGACGGACCCGGAGACGCTCCCGAAGCTCGCGGACGAGATCCGCGACCACCTGGGCGTGCTGCCGGAGGCGCTGGAGCGGATGGCCCGGCGCCAGCCCTTCGACATCCGCTACGTGGACCGGCTGCGCTGGACGAAGGACGAGGTCACGGGCGCGGATCCGCGCAGCGCGGTGTGGATGCGCGCGGTGGGCCCGCTCGGCGACGACCCGCTGGTGCACACCTGCGCGCTGACGTACGCCTCCGACATGACGCTCCTGGACGCGGTCCGCATCCCGGTCGAGCCGCTGTGGGGCCCGCGCGGCTTCGACATGGCGTCGCTCGACCACGCGATGTGGTTCCACCGCCCGTTCCGCGCCGACGAGTGGTTCCTGTACGACCAGGAGTCCCCGATCGCGACGGGCGGCCGCGGCCTGGCCCGCGGGCGCATCTACGACCGCGAGGGCCGGCTGCTGGTGTCGGTGGTCCAGGAGGGACTGTTCCGGAAGCTGTGAGCCGGGGGTCGTAGGGTGAACGGGTTACGCATTCCAGTACCGAGTGCCGCGTCTCGACGAGGAGCCGACCATGAGCCTGTACGACATTCCGCTGCGCACCCTGTCCGGTGACCCGACCACGCTCGCCGACTACCGCGACCGGGCCGTCCTGGTCGTGAACGTGGCCTCCAAGTGCGGGCTGACGCCGCAGTACGCGGGCCTGGAGCGGCTGCAGAAGGAGTACGGGGAGCGCGGCCTCACCGTGCTCGGCGTGCCGTGCAACCAGTTCCTGGGCCAGGAGCCGGGCACCGCGGAGGAGATCCAGACCTTCTGCTCCACGTCGTACGGCGTGACCTTCCCGCTGCTGGAGAAGACGGATGTGAACGGCGCGGACCGTCACCCGCTCTACGCGGAGCTGACCAAGGTCGCCGACGCGGAGGGCGAGTCCGGGGACGTGCAGTGGAACTTCGAGAAGTTCCTGATCGGCAAGGACGGGCAGGTCACGCGCTTCCGTCCGCGCACCGAGCCGGAGGCCCCCGAGGTCGTCGCGGCCATCGAGGCGCTGCTCTCGGCCTGAGCGGCGGACCGCCCCCGCCGGGCGGGCCACCACGTGTCGATCATGTAGTGTGATCGATTCCAGCCAGGACGACCGAGGAGGTGGGACCCATCAACGCCATGCAGGCAGGGAGCTCCCCCTCGACGACCGTGTGGTCCGCCCGACAGAGGTGACCACGGGAGCGCCCCTCGGCTTCCCGGAAGGTTCCATGTCGATCGACCCCTCTTTCTCCCTTCGCTCCGCCACCGTCTCCCGCCTGCGCGCCGCGGGCTGCGTCTTCGCCGAGGACGAGGCGGAGCTCCTCTTCACCACCGCCCACGACTCCGACGAACTCGACACGATGGTCGCGCGGCGGGCGGGCGGCCTGCCCATCGAGCACGTCGTGGGCTGGGCGGCCTTCGCCGGTCTGCGCGTCGCCGTCGATCCCGGGGTGTTCGTGCCGCGCAGGCGTACGGAGTTCCTCGTCGGACGGGCCGTTTCCCTGGCCGGTCCGGGGGCACTCTGCGTCGACCTGTGCTGCGGGTCCGGCGCGGCGGGGGCGGTGCTGCTCTCGGCCGTGCCGGGCGCCGAGGTGTACGCCTCGGACATCGAACCCCCGGCCGTGCGCTGCGCCCGGCGCAACATCGAGCCGCGCGGCGGCCGGGTCTTCGAGGGGGACCTCTTCGCCCCGCTGCCGGACAGGCTGCGCGGCCGCGTCCAGGTCCTCGTCGCCAACGTGCCGTACGTACCGACCGACGACATCGGCCTGCTGCCGCCCGAGGCGCGCGAGCACGAGCCGCGCGTCGCGCTCGACGGCGGCTCGGACGGGCTCGACGTGCTGCGCAGGGTGGCGGCCGAGGCCGCCGACTGGCTGGCCCCGGGCGGGCACCTGCTGGTCGAGACGTCCGAGCAGCAGGCGGCCCGCGCTGTCGAGACGGTCACCGGGCACGGTCTGACGTGCCGGGTGACCGGCTCGGAGGAGTTGTACGCGACGGTGGTCGTCGCGACGCGTCCGTAGGGGTGTCCGGCCCGGGCGCTACCCGGCGCGGGGGTGGAGCCGGCAGCGGGCCGACCCCGCCGCCGTGAGGGTGATCGCCGCGTTGACCGGGACGTCGGTGTCGATGGCCTCCAGGTCGTAGGCCTGGAGGATCATCGCCAGCGCGATGACCGACTCCAGCATGGAGAAGTGCTGGCCGATGCAGGCGCGCGGGCCGCCGCCGAAGGGGAACCAGGCGTACCGGGGGCGGGCCGCCTCCGCCTCGGGCGTGAAGCGGTCGGGGTCGAAGCGCTCCGGTTCCTCCCAGTACGCGGTGTGCCGGTGGGTGACCCACGGGGCGACGATCACGTCGGCGCCGGCCGGGATGGTGTATCCGTCGATCTCGGTGGCTTCGACAGCGCGGCGGCCGATGATCGCCGCGGCCGGGTAGAGCCGCATGGCCTCCTTGAGGACCTGCGTCAGGTACGGCAGGGCGTCGAGGTCGGCGGCGCCGGGGGTGCGGCCGGCCAGGACCCGGTCGACCTCCTCGTGGGCCCGCTTGCGCTGTTCGGGGTGGCGGGCCAGGAGGTGGAGGGCGAAGCCGAGCGAGGTGGCCGTCGTCTCGTGACCGGCCAGCAGGAACACGAGGACCTGCTCGCGGAGTTCGGTGGCGCCGAAGCTGCCGTCCTCGGCGCTCTCGGCCTCCGCGAGGAGGGTCAGGAGGTCCTGCCGGTCGTCGTCGACGGTGCCCGCGGCCTCGCGCCGCTCGGCGATGATCCGGTCGCAGACGGCGTACAGCTCCCGGGAGGCCGCGGCGGCGCGGCGGTTGCCCGGGGTGGGCCAGTCCCGGGGGATGTTGCGGGGCGAGAAGCCGCGCTGCAGGACGTAGTCGGCCATCACCGGGAAGGAGCGCTCGACGATGTCGACCGCGGCCTCGACGTCGGTGCCGAAGAGGATGCGGGCGACGGCGCGGAGCGCGAGGCGGGCCATCTCGTCGAGGACGTCGACGGTGGCGTCCTCGGCGGTGCGCCACTCCTCGGTGAGGTTCGCGGCCTCGGTGGCGACGGCCCCGGCGTAGCTGTCGACGCGGCGGCGGGTGAAGAGCGGCTGGATCAGCCGCCGCTGTCGCAGGTAGTCCTCGTCCTGGCTGGTCAGCAGCCCGTTGCCGAAGGACTCGCGCACCTCCTGGTAGAAGAGGTTGTCCTTGCGGAAGTTGGCGGACTGGGTGGCGAGGACCTGCTGGGCGCCCTCGGCGGAGAAGACGCCGTACAGGACGCCGCGCATGCCGGGCGGCCCCGCGGTGAACCGGACGACGTCCCCGTGGACGCGCTGGGCGTTCAGGAAGGTGCCGAGCGAGTCGTTCTTGAGGTCGAGCATCGAGCCGAGCAGCGGAAGCCCCGCCGGTCCCGGTACGGCAGTGCTGGTCGTGGCCATGGATCTGTTCCCCCTTGATCGTCACCGGTGGCGATTGTCCCGCAGGCGCCGTCCCACCGACAGGCATGACCCGGCGCCCGTCCGAATCCGTCCGGTCGGGAGGACTGTCAGTGGCGTCCGGGACACTCGCCCCATGGAACCGATCGAGATGACGCTGCAGATCACCATCGACTGCGCCGAGCCCCAGCGGCTCGTCCGCTTCTGGGCGGAGGCCCTGCGCTACGTACCGCAGCCGCCGCCCGAGGGCTACGCGAGCTGGCGCGCGTACTGGGAGGCGCTGGGGGTGCCCGAGGAGGAACTCCCGGAGGGCGCCGGGGACCTGCCCGAGTCGATCGAGGACCCGAAGGGCGTCGGGCCGAGGGTCTGGTTCCAGCAGGTCCCCGAGCGGAAGACGGTCAAGAACCGGGTGCACCTGGACCTGAAGGTCGGCGGCGGCCGCGATGTGCCACTCGCCCTGCGGCGCGAGCGCGTGGACGGGGAGGTCGGCCGCCTGACGGCCCTCGGCGCGACGATCCTGTACACGATGGACGAGCCCGACGGCATGGACTACTACGCGGTGGTGCTCCAGGACCCGGAGGGGAACGAGTTCTGCGTGGTGTGACGCTCCCGGCGCGCCGGGGCGCGGCGCCTCACGACGTGCGGAGGGCACCGGGCGGTGCTGGAATGTCTGAGCGGCCACCTCTCGCCGAGGCGGGGGCCGTCCGCAACCGGTCCGGTCGAGGCGGGAACCCCGAACGCTTGGAGGAGTGGCCATGAGCGACGACCTGTCGGAAGTCGAGGACATGGGCCCCGTCGACTACCTGATCCTGGAGTTCCCGGGCAACCGGATGACCGGTGAGGGTTTCCCCCTCCTCGTCGACCTGGTGGAGCGCGGCATCATCCGCATCCTCGACCTGCAGTTCATCCGCAAGGACGAAGACGGGTCGGTCACCGCGGTGGAGCTGACGGATTTCGGCGGCGAGGTCGATCTCACGGTGTTCGAGGGTGCCTCCTCCGGTCTGCTGGACCAGAGCGACGTCGACGACGCCGGATCCGCGCTGGAGCCCGGCAACTCCGCGGGGGTCATCGTGTACGAGAACGTGTGGGCCGCCCCCTTTGCACGCGCCATGCGCCGCAGCGGCGCTCAGATCGTGGCGGGCGGACGGATTCCCGTCCAGGCGCTGCTGGCCTCGCTGGATGCCGCCGACGCGGCGGGCTCCGGCTGAGGAGGGGGACGGCCCGACCTCATCCGGCAACCGAGCACCCGAGCACCCCCTGGGAGATGACTGACCATGCCCGGACTTCTCCGCGGCGTAGCCCGCACCGCCGTCGTCGCCGGCACCGCCACGGCGGTGTCCAACCGCGTGTCACGGCGGCAGGCGGGCCGATGGGCCCAGCAGGACGCAGGACAGCAGCAGTACCAGCAGTCCTACCAGCAACAGCCCCCGGCTCAGGCTCCGGCGCCCGCCGGTGACGACATGAGTACCAAGATCGAGCAGCTCAAACAGCTGGGGGAGCTGAAGGCGCAGGGCGTGCTGACCGAGTCGGAGTTCGAGACCCAGAAGCGCGCCCTCCTCGGGACGTGACCCCCGCCCGCCCCGCACACGACGGCCCGCGCCCCTGGTAGGGGTGCGGGCCGGTGGGCGCGGGGCGGCTGCCTAGCGGATCGGCATGCCCGAGAGGGTGCGGGCGATCACCAGGCGCTGGATCTCGCTCGTGCCCTCGAAGATGGTGTAGATCGCCGCGTCCCGGTGCATGCGCTCCACCGGGTACTCCCGGGTGTAGCCGTTGCCGCCGAGGATCTGGATGGCCTGGCCGGTGACCTTCTTGGCGACCTCGCTCGCGTACAGCTTGGACATCGAGCCCTCGGCCGAGGTGAACGGCTTGCCGGTGGTCGCCATCCAGGAGGCGCGCCAGACCAGGAGCCGGGCGGCGTCGATCTGGGTGCGCATGTCGGCGAGCTGGAAGGCGACGCCCTGGTTGTCGATGATCGGGCGGCCGAACTGCTCGCGGGTCTTGGCGTAGTCGAGGGCGACCTCGTACGCGGCGCGGGCCGTGCCGACGGCCATGGCGCCGACGGCCGGGCGGGAGGCCTCGAAGGTGGCCATGGCCGCGTTCTTCACGCGCTCGCCGCCGCCCGCCTTCGCCTTCTCGCGGGCCCGGGCGAGGCGCTCGTCGAGCTTCTCCTTGCCGCCGAGGAGGCAGTGGCCGGGGACGCGGACGTTCTCCAGGACGACCTCGGCGGTGTGCGAGGCGCGGATACCGTGCTTCTGGAACTTCTGGCCCTGGGAGAGGCCGGGGGTGTTCGGCGGCACGATGAAGGAGGCGTGGCCCTTGGAGCCGAGCCCGGGGTCGACGGCCGCGACCACGACGTGGACGTTGGCGATGCCGCCGTTGGTCGCCCAGGTCTTGGTGCCGTTGAGCACCCACTCGTCCTTGGCCTCGTCGTAGACGGCCCGGGTGCGCATCGAGGCGACGTCCGAGCCGGCGTCGGGCTCGGAGGAGCAGAAGGCGGCGACCTTGACGTCGTCGACGTCGCCGTACATCTGCGGGATCCAGGTGCCGATCTGCTCCTCGGTGCCGTTGGCGAGGACGCCGACGGCGGCGAGGCCGGTGCCGACGATGGAGAGGGCGATCCCCGCGTCGCCCCAGAAGAGCTCCTCCATGGCCATCGGGATGCCGAGCCCGGTCGGGTCGAAGAACTGCTGGGCATAGAAATCGAGAGAGTAGATGCCGATCTTGGCGGCTTCCTGGATGATCGGCCAGGGAGTCTCCTCACGCTCGTCCCACTCGGCGGCGGCGGGGCGCATCACGTCCTCGGCGAATCCGTGCAGCCAGTCACGGACCTGCTTCTGGTCGTCGTTGAGTTCGAGCGTGAACTCGGCCATGTTCCCTCCCAGCAGTGCATTACTTGCGGTAACAGCAGTCTGTTACTCGCGGGTAGGCCCTGTCAACCTGCGAGCGGAGCACTCAGGGCGGCGCGACACCGGGTCCCGCACTGGTGTTACGTTGCGACAGCCTCAGGGAATTCGCACGGGCGGGGAGACGCGCTATGGAGACCACACACCGGACCACCGAACAGCAGAAGCCGGCCGACCAGCGGCGCCGTGAACTGCTGGAGGCGGCGGACCGCGTGGTGCTCCGGGACGGCCCCGGGGCCTCGATGAACGCCATCGCGGCGGAGGCCGGGATCACCAAGCCGATCCTCTACCGGCACTTCGGCGACAAGGGCGGCCTCTACCGGGCGCTCGCCACCCGGCACACCGACGCGCTCCTCGCCGCGCTGCGGGCGGCGCTCGACGCGCCGGCCGACCGGCGCAAGCGGGTCGAGTCGACCCTCGACACCTACCTCGCCTCGATCGAGGCGCTGCCGCAGGTCTACCGCTTCCTGATGCACCCCGCCGAGGAGACCCACCAGGCCGAGCAGGGCTTCGACGTGGGCCGCCACTCGGCGCCGGTGCTGCGGCGGATGGGCGAGGAACTGGGTCAGGTCATCGCGGAGCGCATCGACCTCGGCCCGGTCGGCGATGCCCAGGCCCGCATCTGGGGCCACGGCATCGTCGGCATGATGCACGCGGCGGGCGACTGGTGGCTCGGCGAACGCCCCTGCTCCCGCGAGGAGTTGGTGCAGGCCCTGGCGGACCTCCTGTGGGGACGGCTGGCCGAGGCGGGCGACCGCGCCGGCGCACCGGGCTTCTAGACGCCCCTCCAGGGCCTCTCGGCGCGCGGGGCCCGGCCGTACGGGCTCCCGGACCGCGGACCCCGGGGCCGGGCGGGGCCCCGGTCGGACCCGACCACGGACCGCCGCTCACCGGCCGCGGTCCGCGGGGCGGGCCTCAGCGGCCCCGCAGGACGTCCGCCCGGTCGCCCCACGGCTCCTTCCCGATCGCCCGCAGCAGGCGTGACTTGCGCCACCCCGTCACCCGGTCCGCGTAGACCCCGCCCTCCAGGTGGTCCGTCTCGTGCTGGAGGCAGCGGGCGAAGAAGCCCGTGCCCTCGACGCGCACCGGGGTGCCGTCCACCCGCACCCCCTCGACGACCGCGCGGTCGAAACGCGGCGTGGGCGCCTCCAGGCCCGGCAGGGACAGGCAGCCCTCCGCGCCCCGGATCACCTCGCCGTCCGCCTCCACCAGACGCGGGTTGACCAGGTGCCCGAGGTGGCGCACCTCCTCGTCGTCCGGGCAGTCGTACACGAAGACCCGCAGGCCCACACCCACCTGGTTGGCCGCGAGGCCGACGCCGTTCGCCGCGTACATCGTGGCGAACATGTCCTCGACAAGACGCTCCAGCTCGGGACCGAAGTCGACGACGGGTTCACAGGGGGTGTGCAGCACCGGTGCGCCGAGCAGGGTCATCGCTCGGACGTGGCCGGAACTGCCGGGGATCGGCCGGTTTCGCATGGGCGTAAGGGTACGGTCCGCCGTGACCTCGTCGTTTCGGCGAGGTGCGCAGGGGTGCCGCAGTTCGGGTCCCTGGCCTGATCTCGATAGGCTGAGCCCGGACCGACGCAAGGAGGAACAAGGAAGATGTCAGGACACCCCGGTAATCCAGAGCCGTTGTCGCCGCGCGCCAAACTGGCCGTGACGGCGGGCAAGGCCGCGGCCGCGGTGTCGCGGGCAGCCGGACGCGGCAGCGGATCGGTGATCGGCGGCCGGGTGGCGCTCAAGCTCGACCCCGACCTGCTGGGACGGCTCGCCCAGCATCTGGACGTCGTCCTGGTGTCGGCGACCAACGGCAAGACGACCACGACCCGGCTGATCGCCGAGGCGCTGCGGGCCAGCGGGCCCGTCGTCTCCAACGCGCTCGGCGCCAACATGCCCGCGGGCATCACCTCGGCCCTGGCCGGCGGCTCGGACGCCAAGTACGGCGTCATCGAGGTCGACGAGAAGTACCTCGCCGGAGTCGCCCGGGACACCACGCCCAAGGCGATCGCGCTGCTCAACCTCTCCCGCGACCAGCTGGACCGGGCCGCCGAGACCCGGATGCTCGCCGAGAAGTGGCGCGAGGGTCTGAGCGGTACGAAGGCCGTGGTCATCGCCAACGCCGACGACCCGCTGATCGTCTGGGCCGCCTCCTCCTCCCCCAACGTCGTGTGGGTCGCCGCCGGGCAGGAGTGGAAGGACGACGCCTGGTCGTGCCCCTCCTGCGGTGGTGTCATGCAGCGTCCGGGCGACGACTGGTTCTGCGGCGAGTGCGGATTCCGCCGCCCGGCGCCGAGTTGGGCGCTCAACGGCGACCACGTGCTCGACCCGCACGGTTCCGCCTGGCCGATCCACCTGCAGCTGCCCGGCCGCGCCAACAAGGCCAACGCCGCCACCTCGGCCGCCGTCGCCGCGGTCTTCGGCGTCCCGCCGCAGGTCGCCCTGGAGCGCATGTACCAGGTGCAGGCCGTGGCCGGCCGCTACGACGTGGTCACCTTCCAGGGCCGCGAGCTGCGGCTGCTGCTCGCGAAGAACCCGGCGGGCTGGCTCGAAACGTTTTCTCTCATCGACCAGCCGCCGACGCCGGTGATCCTCTCCGTCAACGCGCGCGGCGCCGACGGCACGGACACCTCCTGGCTGTGGGACGTGGACTACGGCCGGCTCGCCGGCCACCCGATCATGGTCCTCGGCGACCGCAAGCTGGACCTGGCGGTCCGTCTCGAGGTCGCGGGCGTGGACTTCCGCGTCTGCGAGACGCTCGACGAGGCGGTCCAGCTGGCCCCGCCCGGCCAGATCGAGCTGATCGCCAACTACACCGCCTTCCAGGACGTCCGCCGCCGCGTCGGCAACTGACCCGTAGAGGACTTGCAGCATGAGTGACAGCAGCCTGCGCCTGGTCTGGGTCTACCCGGACCTGCTCAGCACGTACGGCGACCAGGGCAACGCCCTCGTCGTCGAGCGCCGCGCCCGCCAGCGCGGCCTGGACGTCCAGCGCGTCGACGTCCGCAGCGACCAGCCGGTGCCGACGTCCGGCGACATCTACCTGATCGGCGGCGGCGAGGACCGGCCGCAGCGGCTGGCGGCCGAGCGGCTGCGCCGCGACGGCGGCCTGGAGCGCGCCGCGTCCAACGGCGCGATCATCTTCTCGGTCTGCGCCGGCTACCAGATCCTGGGCCACGAGTTCATCAACGACCTCGGCGAGCGCGAGCCGGGTCTCGGCCTGATCGACGTGATCTCCACCCGCGGCGAGGGCGAGCGGTGCGTCGGCGACGTCCTCGCGGACATCGACCCGCGCCTCGGCCTGCCCCAGCTCACCGGGTTCGAGAACCACCAGGGCATCACCCATCTCGGCCCGACGGCCCGCCCGTTCGCCCGGACGATCCTGGGCCGCGGCAACGGCACCGGCGACGGCACCGAGGGCGCGTACAACGACACCGTCTTCGGTACGTACATGCACGGCCCGGTCATGGCCCGCAACCCGCAGATCGCGGACCTGCTCCTGAAGCTGGCCCTGGACGTCAACGCGCTGCCGCCGACCGACGACCGCTGGTACGAGGCTCTGCGCGCGGAGCGCATCGCGTCGGCGACGCAGCCCGCCTGACGGGTGCACTTCTGAGCGCCCATGCGCACATGGGATGCGCAAGTCAATACGGTGTCCAATCCGTGGACAACCGGTTCGGCCCCGCCACCCGGCACCGATAGGGTGGCGGGGATCCAACCGGACGACGTGGTCCGGGAGTCGGCCCACGTTGCAAAGGTATTCGGGCTATGCGCATTGGTGTGCTCACCTCCGGAGGCGACTGCCCCGGTCTGAACGCTGTCATCCGTTCCGTCGTACACCGTGCCGTCGTCGACCACGGGGACGAGGTCATCGGCTTCCACGACGGCTGGAAGGGCCTCCTGGAGTGTGACTACCGCAAGCTCGACCTCGACGCGGTCGCCGGCATCCTCGCGCGCGGCGGCACCATCCTCGGCTCCTCCCGGGTCCAGCCCGCGCACCTGGTGGACGGCGTCGAGCGCGCCCGCGGCCACGTCGCCGACCTGGGCCTCGACGCGATCATCCCGATCGGCGGCGAGGGCACGCTGAAGGCGGCCAACCTGCTCTCCCAGGCGGGGCTGCCGATCGTCGGCGTGCCGAAGACGATCGACAACGACATCGCCTCCACGGACGTCACCTTCGGCTTCGACACCGCCGTCGGTGTGGCGACCGAGGCCCTGGACCGGCTGAAGACCACCGCCGAGTCCCACCAGCGCGTGCTCATCGTCGAGGTCATGGGCCGGCACACCGGCTGGATCGCCCTGCACTCCGGCATGGCCGCCGGCGCGCACGCGATCGTCGTGCCGGAGCGCCCCTTCGACATCGACGAGCTGACCGCCCGGGTCGGCGCGCGCTTCGAGGCGGGCAAGCGGTTCGCGATCGTGGTCGTCGCCGAGGGCGCGAAGCCGCGCGAGGGCTCGATGGAGTTCGAGGTCGGTGCCAAGGACCAGTACGGCCACGAGCGCTTCACCGGCGTCGCCAACCAGCTCTCGGTGGAGCTGGAGCGGCGGCTCGGCAAGGAGGCCCGCCCGGTGATACTCGGTCACGTCCAGCGCGGCGGTACGCCGACCGCGTACGACCGGGTGCTCGCCACCCGCTTCGGCTGGCACGCGGTGGAGGCGGCGCACCGCGGCGAGTTCGGCATGCTGACCGCGCTGCGCGGCACGGAGATCGAGATGGTTCCGCTGGCCCAGGCGGTGGAGACGCTGAAGACGGTTCCGTCCGAGCGCTACGCCGAGGCCGAAACGGTGCTCTGACCGTCGTACGCCGTCCCACGGACACCCCGAACCGCCCCCGGTCGCAGCAGCGAACGGGGGCGGTTCTAGTCTGGTGCGGACAACAAGCGCGAATCGGGCTCCAGGAGTACACAGATGGATCACAGCGGGCACGGCATGACCATGGATCTGCCGCCGTTCACGCTGGGACGGGCACTCGAGTTCTCGCCCGACGCGTTCTTCCTCATCGGCTGTGTCGTGGGGCTCGCGCTGTACGGCTGGGCCGTGGCGCGGCTGCGCCGGCGTGGTGACGGCTGGCCGGTGAGCCGGACGGTCTTCTTCACCCTCGGTGTCCTGAGCATCGCGCTGATGATGTGCACCAAGCTCAACGACTACGGCATGGTCATGTTCAGCGTGCACATGGTGCAGCACATGGTCATCTCGATGCTCTCGCCGATCCTGCTGCTGCTCGGCGCGCCGGTGACGCTCGCGCTGCGCGCGCTGCCCGTCGCGCCCCGGGGCGACAAGGGTCCGCGCGAGCTGCTGCTCATGCTGCTGCACAGCCGCTACCTGCGGATCATCACCCACCCCGCGTTCACGATCCCGCTCTTCATCGCGAGCCTCTACGGCTTCTACTTCACTCCGATCTTCGACACGCTGATGGGTTCGAAGATCGGCCACATCGCGATGATGGTGCACTTCCTCGCCGTCGGTCTGGTCTTCTTCTGGCCGATCATGGGTGTCGACCCGGGCCCGCACCGCCCGGGCTATGTGATGCGGATGCTGGAGCTCTTCGCGGGCATGCCGTTCCACGCCTTCTTCGGCATCGCGCTGATGATGGCGAGCGAGCCGATGGTCAAGGCGTACGCCGACCCGCCGGCCTCCCTCGGGATCGACGCGCTCGCCGACCAGCACGCGGCGGGCGGCATCGCCTGGGCGTTCAGCGAGATCCCGTCGGTGCTGGTGCTGATCGCGCTGGTGTACCAGTGGTACCACTCCGAGCAGCGGCAGGCCGTCCGCAAGGACCGGGCCGCCGACCGCGACGGGGACAAGGAGCTGGAGGCGTACAACGCCTACCTGGCCTCGCTCCAGGCACGCGGGCGCTGACCGTACGCGCACGGGAGTAGCATTCGCCCGCCCCAGGGGTCACGATGAGCGTGACGGCCCCGTCGGGAGGAGGGCGGACAGATGTCCGGTCCCACGAAGGCGATGAGCGTGATCACCGTCGCGGCCCTGGTGCTGACGACGGCGTACACGGTGGCGCTCGGCAGTAGCGGCTGGCTCTGGTTCGGCCTGGTGGTGCTCTGTGTGGTCACCATCGGCATGGCGGCCGCCGACAGCTCCGTACCGGCCGGGCCGCGCCGCCGGGGCCCGGGCAGGCCAGGCCCGCAGCCGTAGCCGCGACCGCAGCCCGTGGCGCCCGCTAACCGCGCGGGGCGAGGACCACCCAGGTGGGGCCGGGAGCGAAGTTCAGCGGCGCGCCGTCCGGGGTGGTGAAGGCCGTGCCGTTCGTCGCGGTCGGGCGGCTCCAGCGGGCCTCGTGGGCGCGGCCGTCGCGCAGCACGAGCGCGCTGCCGCTGCCGACCGTCTCGGTGTACGGGGAGACGCTGCCGAGCACGTCGTGGAAGCGGGACGACCGTATGGTCACGTACTGCACCACCACCGTCGCAGCCGTGACCGGGCCCGCCTCGGTGGTGCGGGCGGCCCGGCCGTCCATCGAGACCCGCCAGCCCTTGTCCGCCGGGGACCAGGTGAAGGTGTAGCGGGAGGCGGGGAAGCGCACGGTGCGCTCATTGACCGGTTCGCCGCCCGCGGGGGCCGGGCCGAAGCGGAAGCCGATGTCCTTGGCGTTCTCCACGTCGGAGGCCGCGGCCAGGGCGCGCCCGGGCAGCACGTACAGGTTGTGGGGCGCGGCCCTCCCCCGGTCCCTGAGGTAGGCGCCCGGCGCGTCCTCGGGCGGCAGGGCGTCCAGCGGGGCGGCCTGGAGCAGGGGTTTCAGGGCGGTCTGGGAGCCGGAGTAGGCGAGCGCGGGGTGGCCGAACTGGCGCAGGAGTTCGATGTCGGACTCGCGGGCGCTGCGGACGGGGCCGATCCGGTCCGGGAGTTCGGCGGAGTAGACGGCGAGCAGCCGGGTCTGGCCGCCTTCGACCTGCTCGACGTAGACGAGGTCGGCGGAGCCGAGGCCGGTGTGCGGGCGGGCCGGGGGCACGTTGTCGATCTTGACGGCGAGCACCGGGGCGGGGCCGGCCGGGAGCCCCGTGAAGGGCGAGACGCCCCGCGGGGCGGGGCTTGTCGGGGTGGGGGTCGGAGCCGTCGGGGTGGGTGTCGGGGTCGGCTCCGGGGTGCCCGAGTCGGCGCAACCGTACAACCCGGCGGTCATCACCGCGCACATCAGCACGGTGACGGCTGCGCCGGGCCGTATGTGTCGCGGTGCGCGACGGCGTTCGGCGGCCATCAGGACCCACTCTCCGTCTCCAGTGTGGACCAGGTTGGCGCGAGTGGTTACAAATAAGCAACGCTCGAACGAGACGGGGGCCGTCGGTGTTCTATCACCTCCTGAAGTACGTCCTGCTGGGTCCGTGGCTGAGGCTGGTCTTCCGGCCGCGTATCGAGGGTCTGGAGCACATCCCGGCGGAGGGCGCGGCGATCGTCGCCGGCAACCATCTGTCGTTCTCCGACCACTTTCTGATGCCGGTCGTCCTGAAGCGGCGGATCACCTTTCTCGCCAAGCAGGAGTACTTCACCGGTCCCGGTCTGAAGGGCCGGCTGACCGCGGCTTTCTTCCGCAGCGCCGGACAGATCCCGGTCGACCGTTCCGGCAAGGAGGCCGGGCAGGCGGCGATCCGTGAGGGGCTCGGGGTGCTGGCCAAGGGCGAGCTGCTCGGCATCTACCCCGAGGGCACGCGCTCGCACGACGGCCGGCTCTACAAGGGCAAGGTCGGGGTGGCGGTCATGGCGATCACGGCCGGGGTGCCGGTGATCCCCTGCGCGATGGTGGGGACCTTCGAGATCCAGCCGCCCGGCAAGGTGGTGCCCCGGATCAAGCGGGTCACGGTCCGGTTCGGCGCCCCGCTCGACTTCTCCCGGTACGCCGGCATGGAGGGCGAGAAGGCGGCGGTCCGCGCGGTGACGGACGAGATCATGTACGAGATCCTCGCGCTGTCCGGGCAGGAGTACGTCGACGACTACGCGGTCAAGGTGAAGGCCGCCGAGCAGGAGGCGAAGGCGCGGAACAGCGGCGGGCGCGGAAAGTTCCCGCGCCGGGGACGCTGACGGCGGATCCGCGCACGGCGAACGGTGCCTGCCCGGTGATCACGGTCGTCGTACCGTCACCTCCATGGGACAAGGACACGCTTTCGTGCTCGGGGCGACAGGACAGGTGGGGCGGGCGGCCGTGCGGGCGCTCGTCGCGGACGGCTGGGAGGTGACGGCGGCCTCGCGGCGCGGTGGCCGCGGCGAGGAGTGGCCGCAGGAGGTCCGGTCCGTGGCCGTCGACCGGGACGAGGAGGGCGCGCTCGCCGCCGCGCTCGGTGACGGCTGTGACGTGCTGGTCGACATCGTCGCCTACCACGCGGGCCACGCACGGCAGTTGACGGCGCTGGCGGACCGGATCGGTTCGGCGGTGGTGGTCTCCAGCGGTGCGGTGTACGAGGACGACCGGGGCCGTAACTTCGACACCCAGGACGAGCCGGACGGCTTCCCCGCCTACCCGGTGCCGATCCCGGAGTCCTGGCGGACGGTCGCGCCCGGAGAGGGGTCCTACGGCACGCGGAAGGTGGCCCTGGAGCAGGAGCTGCTCGCGGCGGGCGCGGCGCTGCCGACGACGGTGCTGCGGGCGGGCGCGATCCACGGGCCGTACTGCCCGGGGCCGCGCGAGCTGTGGTTCGTCAAGCGGGCGCTCGACGGGCGGCCGGTGCGGATCCTGGCGTACGAGGGCGCCTCCCGGTTCCACCCGGTGCACGTGGACAACCTCGGCGAGCTGGTGCGGCTTTCGGCGGCGAAGCCGGGCACCCGGGTCTTCAACGGCGGTGACCCGACCGCCCCCACGGTCGCGGAGATCGGCGCGGCGATCGACGCGGTCATGGGCGTGGAGAGCGAGACGGTGCTCATGGAGGGGGCGCCGGAGGGCACGGTGGGCGACAGCCCGTGGGCGGTGCCCCACCCGGTCGTCTTCGACATGGGCGCGGCGGAGCGGGAGTTGGGGTACCGGCCGGTGGTGTCGTACGCCGATTCGCTGCCGGCGACGGTCGCGTACCTGTCCCGACGGGTGGCGGAGCAGGAGTGGCGGGAGGCGTTCCCCGGTCTGGTGAAGTACGGGGTGGACTTCTTCGACTACGCGGCCGAGGACGCCTGGCTCGCGGCTCGCTGACGAGGAGCGGTGAGGGGTGAGGGGCGGTCCGCCCCTCACCCCTCATCCTCTGGCTACGGCTGGGGCGTGGCGTGCGGGGCGCACGTCACGTCACGGCTGTCGAGCTTGCCGGTGAGGAGGTAGGCCTCCACCCGGGTGTTCAGGCACGGGTTGGCCAGGTTGGTGATGCCGTGCGAGCCGGCGTCGCGCTCGGTGATGAGGCGCGAGCCCTTGAAGCGCTGGTGCAGTTCGACCGCGCCCTCGTAGGGGGTGGCCGCGTCGCGCTCGGACTGGGTGATGAGGACGGGCGGCAGGCCCTTGTGGGTGCGGACCTCGGTGGGCTGCTGGCGCGGGGTGGACCAGGTCGCGCAGGGCAGGTTCATCCAGGCGTTGGACCAGGTCATGAACGGGTACTGCTCGTGGAGCCGGGTGTTGTCCCGGTCCCACTTCTTCCAGCTGGTGGGCCAGGGGGCGTCGGCGCACTCGACGGCGGTGTAGACGGCGTTGCCGTTCTCCGAGGCGGCGTTGCCGGCCGTGTCGGTGGGGTCGGAGGCGGCCGCGTCGATCAGCGGCTGCGGGTCACCGGCGGCGTACGCGCTCCAGGCCTCGGCGACGGGGGCCCACATGGAGTCGTAGTAGGGCGCGTTCTGGAAGAAGCCGATGAGTTCGGCCGGGCCGACCTTGCCGCCGAGGGGGTTCTTCTTGGCGGCGGCGCGCAGGGTGTCCCACTGGCCGCGGACCTCGGCGTAGGTGTCGCCGAGGTGGTAGGTGGCGTCGTGCTGGGCGACCCAGGTCATCCAGTCCTCGAGCCGGCCCTCGAAGGCGATGTCCTGGTCGAGGTTGGCCTCGTACCAGATCTTGTCCTTCGACGGGTTGACGACGCTGTCGAGCACCATGCGGCGGACGTGCGTCGGGAAGAGCGTGCCGTAGACGGCGCCCAGGTAGGTGCCGTAGGAGACGCCGACGAAGTTGAGCTTCTTCTCGCCGAGCGCGGCCCGGATGACGTCCAGGTCGCGGGCGGTGTTGCGGGTGTTGATGTACGGCAGGATGTCGCCGCTCTTCTCGGCACAGCCCGCGGCGTACTCGGCGGCGAGCTTGCGCTGGGCGCGCTTGTCGGCCTCGCTGTCGGGGACCGGGTCGAGCTTGGGTCCCTTGACGAACTCGGCAGGGTCGACACAGGAGATGGGGGCCGAGTGGCCGACGCCGCGCGGGTCGAAGCCGACGAAGTCGTACGCCTTGGCGGCGTTCGCCCAGATGACGTTCTTGGTGGTGACCCGGCGCGGGAAGCGCAGGCCGGAGCCGCCGGGGCCGCCCGGGTTGTAGAGCAGGGCGCCCTGGCGCTCGGCGGGGGTGCCGGTGGAGCCGATGCGGTCGACGGCGATCTTGATCTGCTTGCCGTTCGGCCGGGCGTAGTCGACGGGGACGGTGACCCAGCCGCACTGGATGGGCTTCTCCAGGCCCCAGTCGGCCGGGCAGTCCTGCCAGTCGATGCCCCGCTGCGCGGCGCGCTGGGCGGCGACCGCCGTGCCGTAGGCCTCGGCGTCGGGCCGGTGGCGCTGGTCGGCGCTGGCGGCCGGAGCGGCCAGCGCGCCCGCCATGAGCGTGCCGGCTATCAGAGCGCCTGCCGAACCGAGCGCTGCCGTGCGTCTCACGTGATGCCTCCCCCTGTGGGTGTCGGTCTGTCCGGGGGATCCTTTCGTCCGGCCGGTCGCGCGGGAAAGGGCGTACACACGTTCTTTGCCGAACCAATAACCGGACACGGCTGTACCGCTGAGCGGTGAACTCAAGGCCGCGCGAGGACGTCGAGCGCCTCGTCGAGGGCCCTGCGCAGCTCCAGCGCGTCGGTCGCGACGGCGGTGACCAGTGCTCCGGGCCCGGCGAGCGGGGCGAGCACGGCGTTCTCGGCGAGCGCCCGGGGCTCCACCGGCTTCTCCGCGAACGCCGGGTCGACGACCAGGAGTTGGCCGACGGAGCGGTGCCCGGCGAGGACCGCCCCGCCGTTCCAGCCGGCCGGGGCGCCGGGTCCGTACGCGACCTCCTGGTCGAGCAGGGGGCGGCCGGCGCGGTGGACAGCGAGGCGGGAGAGGAGCGTGCCGGTCTCCTCACCGTGGCGGCCGAGGATCTGCTCCTCCCGGAGCACGAGCCGTGCGGTGGCGGCGAGTTCGACGGTGGTGCGCATCACGAGATCGGATCCCCGGGCGCAGACGAGCTGTTCGGGCAGCCAGCGCAGCTCGGCGTCCGCGCCGACGGTGATCCGCACGTCGTACCTGGCCGGCTCGGCGGCGCGGCCGGGCAGGGCGACGGTCGCGGCGGCCGAGTCGACCAGGAGCCGGGCCCCGTCCCGTACCTCCGTCTCGATCGCGAGACGGTCGCCGCCGAGCGGGGCGCTCATCGCGCCGACGACGGTGACGCGCGTGTACGGGCCGGTGGTCCGCGTCCTGCGGAGTGCGAGGGGGCCGTCGCTGAGGAGGACGGGCAGTCCCCCGCCCGCCTCGGCGACGATCCGGGCGGTCGCGCTCAGGCTCATGCGGACCAGGCGCCGAGCTGCTCGCGGACCCAGTCGGCGATGGGGGCGACGCCCTGCTCGCCGGTGAGCGAGGTGAACGCGACGGGAAGGTCGCCGCGCTGCTCCTTGGCATCGCGCGCCATCCGCTCCAGGTCGGAGCCGACGTACGGCGCGAGGTCGGTCTTGTTGACGACGAGCAGGTCGGCGGTGGTCACTCCGGGGCCGCCCTTGCGCGGGATGTCGTCGCCGCCCGCCACGTCGATGACGAAGATCTGGGCGTCGACCAGGCCCTTGGAGAAGGTGGCGGTCAGGTTGTCGCCGCCGGACTCGACCAGGACGAGGTCGAGCGGGCCGACGGTGTCCTCCAGTTCCTCGACGGCTTCGAGGTTGGCGGAGATGTCGTCGCGGATCGCGGTGTGCGGGCAGGCCCCGGTCTCCACGGCCTGGATGCGCTCGGGCGGCAGGACGGCGTTGCGGAGCAGGAAGTCGGCGTCCTCGCGGGTGTAGATGTCGTTGGTGACGACGGCGATCGAGAGCTGGTCGCGCAGGGCGCGGCAGAGCGCGGCGACGGTCGCGGTCTTGCCGGAGCCGACGGGGCCGCCGAGCCCGATGCGCAGGGCGCGCCGGGTCCCGTCGGGGCGGTGGGCGTCGGCGGAGACGGCGCCGAGGTGGTCGTGGGAGTGGTCGAGGTGCATGGGTGCCTCCGGCGAATCGTGAGGGGTGGCGTGGGTGGCGCCCGGCGGCTTCGGGTCGGGCGGCTCAGGGTCGGGGCGGCTTCGGTCGGGGCGGCTTCGGGTCGGGGCGGCTCAGGGTCGGGCGCCACAGGTCCGGGCGGGTCACGGCGGACAGGGCGGGGCCGGTCAGGACGCGAAGAGGCGGACGGGCCAGGCCGCGTGCTGTTCGGCGGTGATGTCGAGGAGGGGTGAGGAGGCGGCCGGGAGGGCGTCGATGCCCTGCCGGCCGGCCTGTGCCGCCCGCTCGGCGACCCGGTCCATCTCCGGGGCGAGGCGGGCGAGGACGGCGGTGGCCTTGAAGGGGTCCAGGCTCAGCAGTCGTACGGCCGCGGTGGCCGGGGCGCTGACCGTCTCGTAGGCGACGCAGTGCGCGGCGTCCAGCGGGCCGAGCCCCGCCGCGCGGGCGGCGACGCCGAGCACGACCGGCTGGTGCGCGCCGCGCGGGAACGCTGCGGCGAGCGCGT
>NZ_JBEZNQ010000072.1:0-37534 GCF_040653315.1 Streptomyces sp. NPDC047981
ACTCCTCGGCCCAGGTGTACAGCGCCTAGGAGGACTCCTTCGTCCGGGCCACGGCCCAGTCGAGTGGCCCGGCGCGAGGACCGGCTCGCGCACCACGCGCGGCTGATCCGGGAGAGCGGCGGCGCGGCGCTCTGCGCCCCCGCCGACGTCACCGACGCCGACGCCGTCCAGCGCGCCGTCGACCGGGCGCTCGACACCTTCGGCGGTCTCGACGCGGCCTTCAACAACGCCGGTTGGGCCTCCTCGGGCACTCCGCTGCACCAGACGGACGACGCCGACTACGACCGGATCATGGACGTCAACGTGCGGGGCGTCTGGAACTGCCTCCGCGCCCAGATCGACGCGATGCTCAAGGCCGGGACCCGGGGTTCCATCGTCAACACCTCCAGCGTCGCGGGCCTGCGCGCCACCGGCACCGCCGCCCCCTACATCGCGGCCAAGCACGCCGTGCTCGGCCTGACCCGGGCCGCCGCCGACGAGTACGGCCCGCACGGCATCCGGGTCAACGCCCTGGTCGTGGGGAGCACGCGCACCGAGCTGATGGACGAGGTGCTCGACCGTACGCCGTCCCTGTACGAGCCGTTCACCAGCCGCGCCATCCAGCGCCGCCTGGCCGACCCCGCCGAGGTCGCCCAGGCCGCGGTGTGGCTCTGCTCCGACCGCGCGTCGTTCACCACGGGAGCCGCCGTCCCGGTGGACGGAGGCTGGACGGCCCGCTGACGTGCGCCTCCCCGCCCCTCAGGCCGGGTCGCCGTCGGGAACCCCGCCCGGCAGCAGCTCTCCGGAGCGGGACGCCGCCACCGCGCCGAGCGCCAGACACCACAACTGCGCGAGCGCTTCGAGGTCTTCACGGACGGTGCCCGTCGTGGGGACCGCCGGGCTGTCGAACCGGGCCAGCATGCACACCACCAGCGAGCACAGCAGCCCCGCCGGACAGCTCTCCGTCAACTCGCCCCGCCCGTGGGCCCGGTCGGCCAGGCGCTCGACCTCGCCGAGCCAGAGCCGGTGCCAGCAGCACCCCGCCCAGGCGGTCTCGCGGCTGAGCCGTGAGGCCGCCTGCACGGTCGTGTCCGTGCGCAGCAGCCGGGCCACCTCGTGGGTGAGGTCGATGATGTTCTGCAACGGCAGCCGCGAGCGTCCCAGGGCGCGGTCGACGGCCGTACGCGTGGCGGTCGCGCCCTCTTCGTAGACCCCTCGGGCCAGTTCGGGCTTGGTGGGGAAGTGGAAGGTGAGCGCCCCTTGCGTCACCCCGGCCTGCGCCGCGATGCGCGCAAGCGAGGTGCCGGCGTAGCCGTACCGGGCGAGTTCCATGGCGGCCGCGTGCAGTACCCGGTTCCGGGTGAGCGCGGCTCGTGTCTGCGCCACGTTGTCGATCCCTCTGTCATATGTCCGACGGCCCCCTGGTGTCGTTCCGAACGACGTTCACCCCACCGTGAGTTGGGGATCTGTTTGCCCACTCTACAGAACATAAAGAACGCTATTTTTGTTATCGTCGAGCCGTGCCCGGAATCGTGCCCGCCGCGGCCTCGCGGCTGGCTGTCATGCTCATGCGCACGCGCGCGTGCGGAGAGGGTGGTGGAGGAATTGAGGGACGTATCAGAGGCGACGAACAGTGATCTCGAGGCCATGACCGGTGGCGCGTGTCCGACCGTCCACCTGGTACCGACCGACTCCCTGCTGGCCGCCGACTCACCCCGTCTCGGCGGGTTGAGCCGGGAGCACGTCGAGGTGCTCGCCCAGCGCGCCATCGAACCGGTCCTGGTGCACCGGGGCACCATGCGCGTGGTCGACGGCATGCACCGCCTCCACGCCGCCCGGCTCCGGGGGGAGACGGAGATCCCGGTCCGGTTCCTCGAAGGACCGGCCGGCGAGGTCTTCATCCACTCCGTGTCGGCCAACGTCTCCCACGGCCTGCCCCTGACGCTCAAGGACCGCAAGGCCGCCGCCGGGCGGATCCTGACCACGCACCCCGATCTGTCGGACCGCGCCATCGCGCGCATCACCGGCCTCTCGCCCAAGACCGTGAGCGCCGTCCGCCGTACGTCGCCCGAGGAGATCCCGCAGCCGGAGGTACGGGTCGGGGCGGACGGCCGCGCCCGCCCGCTCGACGCCGCCCGGCGCCGCGAAGTTGCCGTCGCCTTCCTCGCCGAACACCCGGGCGCCACGCTCAGCGAGGTCGCCGCGAGCGCGGGCGTCTCGATCAGCACCGCGGGTGCGATCCGGCAGCGGCTGCGGCGCGACGAGCAGGCCCCGCCGCCGCGCCCGGCCCTGGTCACCGAGGCCGGCCGGTGCGAGCGGCCCGCCCCGCCACCGGCGGGCGACCTGCGGGAGCAGCGCATCGCGACCCTGGCCAAGGACCCCTCGCTGCGGTTCACCGAGTCCGGCCGCGCGCTGCTGCGCTGGCTGAACAAGCGCGCACCGGACCTGGAGGCCGGGCAGCAGCTGATCGCCGCGGTACCGGTGCACTGCGCCGTCGCGGTCGCGGACCTCGCCAACTCCTACGCCCGGGAGTGGCAGCGCTTCGCCAGCGACCTCGACCGCGCCCTGGGCGACATGGTGGAGCACTAGCGAGTGTCCGGCGGACCAGGGTCGGGGCAGACCCTGACAGGTACAGGGCCCGCCAGGCCCCGTACCGTCAGCGGGCGCGCTGCGCCGCCGGCCGCTTGCGGCGGCCCCGCCCAGCGCGCCGGCCGGCCGAGGTGCCGGAGCGGCGACCGTCCAGACCGATCCAGATCCGCACCTCCGTGCCGCCGAGCACCGAGTGCCCGATGGCGACGTCGCCGCCGGTGGCCTCCGCCATCTGCCGGACGATGTCCAGGCCGAGACCGGTCGAGCCGTCCCGCCGGCCGCTGTTGCCCCGCACCAGCGCGGCGGCCGGGTCGGCGATGCCGGGTCCCGCGTCGGAGACGAGCACGATGACGGCGTCGTCGCCGTTGTGGACGTCCACCGAGAACGCCGTCCCCTCCGGGGTGTGCCGGAAGACGTTGCCGAGCAGCGCGTCGAGCGCGGCGACGAGTTCGGGCCGGGCGACCGGGATGCGCACCGGCCGGTCGACGCCCGCGACCCGGACCTTGCGGCCCTCGTCCTCGGCGAGCGCGGACCAGAAGTCCATCCGCTCCCGGACGACCTCGGAGGCGTCGCAGCCCGCGCCGGGGCCGGTCGCCTGGGTCTGCGGCTTGGCCTCCCGCGCCGTACGGATGATCGTGTCGACCTCGCGCTCCAACTGCTCGACCGCCGCCCGGGTCTGGTCGGCCGCGGGCCCCGAACCGAGCGAGGCCGCGTTCAGCCGGAGCACGGTCAGCGGGGTCCGCAGCCGGTGGGAGAGGTCGGCGGCCAGCTCGCGCTCGTTGGCGAGGAGCTGGACGACCTGGTCGGCCATCGAGTTGAAGGCGATCGCGGCCGACTTCAGCTCCGGCGGACCCTCTTCGGGGACCCGCGCGCCGAGCTTGCCCTCGCCCAGGTCGTGCGCGGCGCCCGCGAGGCGCTGCGCGGGCTGGACCATCCGTACGCCGAGCCGGTCGGCGACCGCCACCGAGCCGACGATCAGGCCGATGCCGACCCCGGCGAGCACGAGCCACGCGGTGGTGACGCCGTTGGTGGCCTCGCCCTCGGGGACGAAGAGTTCGACGACGGCGACCTGGCCGGTCGAGAGCGCCGTGGGCTGGAGCAGCACCGAGCCGCCCGCCACCTCGGCGATGGTGGCCCGGCCCAGCTCCCGGGTGGTCCGCAGGTCCTCCTCGGTGGCCCGCCGGGTTCCGATCTCCACGGCCTCGGCCTCCGGCCCTTCGCCGGCCGGGACATGGACGGCCATCCGCCCGGCGGCGCCGTCCTCCGTGGTGGCGACGGCCCGGTCGAGCTCGCCGCGGTCGGTGGTGATGGCGAGGACGGGGGCGAGCCCGGCGGCGCGCCGCTCGGCGTTGGAGAAGGCCCGGTCGTTCGCCATCTCCTTGACGACGAGGGCGAGCGGTACGGCGAAGGCGATGACGACCATGGCGGTGACCGCCAGCGACACCTTGACGAGGGCCCATCTCACGGCTGCTGCTCCCGGGGCGGTTCGAGCTTCACGCCCACCCCGCGCAGGGTGTGCAGATAGCGGGGGCGGGCGGCCGTTTCACCCAACTTCCGCCGCAGCCATGACAAATGTACGTCGATGGTCTGGTCGTCCCCGTACGACTGCTGCCACACCTCGGCCAGCAGCTCCTTGCGGGGCACGACCACCCCGGGCCGGCCCGCCAGGAAGGCCAGCAGGTCGAACTCCCGGCGGGTCAGGTCGAGCCCGGTCCCGTCCAGCTCCGCCTGCCGGCGCAGCGGGTCGATGGACAGACCGCCGACCTGGATGACCCGCGACGGCGGGACTTCTCCGGCCGCCGCCCGCGAGCGCCGCAGCACGGCGGCCATCCGGGCCGAGAGGTGCTCCACGGAGAAGGGCTTGGTCAGGTAGTCGTCCGCGCCGTCGTTGAGCAGCCGGACGATCTCCGTCTCGTCGTCCCGGGCGGTCGCGATGATCACCGGCACATCGGTGATGCCCCGCAGCATCTTCAACGCCTCGGAGCCGTCCAGATCGGGCAGTCCGAGGTCGAGGATGACCACGTCGAACCGGAAATGGGCGACCTCACGCAGCGCCTCCAGGGCCGTGCCGACGCTCCGTACGGTGTGGGAGGCCTCGGTCAGATGCCGGATGAGAGCGGAGCGCACGAACTGGTCGTCCTCGACCACGAGCACACTTGCCATGGCCCGCACCGTACGCCATACGGGCGAACCCTCGGCAAGGTCCACCCTGTGGGACGGCCGAGGCGACGGTGGTGCAGTATGGCCCGGATGCCTAGAGGACTAGTTCATGCCATGGCGTGGTCGCTCGCCACGGGCGCGGCGGTCACGCTGTCCTGGTGGGGGGTGCACACGGTGCTGGCCGGCACCGTCTACGACCCGCCGCGCGCCCTGCCCATCCCGGCAGGGACCACCGACCACGAGACGCGTGCCTCCTCCACGCACGCGCCGTCCCCCACCGCCTCCGGCACGCCGTCCGCGGCCCCGTCCAGCACTCCGCCGTCCTCGGCCCCCGCGACCCCCTCGCGGGGTCCGACCACCGCCTCGAAGCCGCCCGCCACGAAGCCTGCGCAGGGCGGCGGGAACGTGAAGAGCTACGCGGTGGACGGCGGCCGGGTCGTCTTCGACCTCGGTGAGACGTCGGCGGAACTGGTCTCCGCCACCCCGTCCTCGGGCTGGCAGATGCAGGTGTGGAAGCAGCCCACCTGGATCCGCGTCACGTTCACCAAGGACGGCCGCGAACTGTCGGTCTTCTGCGTCTGGCACGACACCGCGCCGCGCGTGGAGATCGAGGACCGCTGACGGTACGCCCTAGCGGAAGACGGACGCGGGCGGTACGGGCGAGGGCTTGGCGCTGGCGTCGGTGACCGGGCTCGCGCCGCCCGTGAAGTCGGCGAGGGCCCGGCCGTGTTCGACCCGGCCCGGGTGCGGGTCGGTCGCCACCCGGCGGGTCAGCTCGGCGACGGGCAGCTCGCGGTCGGAGGCGAGCAGGACGGCGTTGCCGAACCGGCGACCGCGCAGCACGGTCGGGTCGGCGGTCAGCGCGAGTTCGGGGAAGACGGTCGCGGCCGTCGCGATCTGGCCGCGCAGATGGGTCAGCGGGGGCCCGTCGGCGAGGTTCGCCGCGTAGAAGCCGCCCGGCCGCAGCACCCGGCGGACCTCCGCGAGGAACTCCGCGCTGGTCAGGTGCGCGGGGGTGCGCGCGCCGCTGAAGACGTCGGCGATGATCAGGTCCGCCCAGCCGTCCTGCACCTTGGCGAGCCCGGCGCGGGCGTCGGTGGACCGGACGCGGATCCGGGCGGCCGTGTCGAGCGGCAGTTCGCGGCGGACGAGCTGGACCAGCGAGCCGTCGAGCTCCACGATCTGCTGCGTGGAGCGCGGCCGGGTGGCGGCGATGTAGCGGGCGAGCGTGAACGCCCCGCCGCCGAGGTGGACGGCCTGGAGGGGCCGGTTCGGCGGGGCGGCGAGATCGGCGATGTGCCCGAGGCGCCGCTGGTACTCGAAGGAGAGGTGGGCCGGGTCGTCGAGGTCGACGTGCGACTGCGGGGCGCCGTCGATCAGCAGCGTCCAGCCGCGGGGCCGTTCCCGGTCGGGTATGAGCTCCGCGAGCCCGCCGTCGACGGTCTCGACGACGGCGACGGCGGCGGCCGCCCGTTCACGCTGCTTGTTCCTTGCCACGTGCCCCATTATCGGCACCCACGCCAGGTCCCCGCCCGACGAGGCTCTCCGGGGGCTGCCGCCAGGGCCCGCGAGCCCGGCATGATCCAAACGACAGGCCCTAGCGGCAGCCGTCCGCCGCCTCGATCAGGCGCGCGGCCTGGCCGAGGGCCTCGCGCAGCACGGCCGGGTCGGTGACCTCGCCGGCGTCCCCGGGCGGCAACAGCCAGCCCGCCGGACGCGGGGCGTCACCGGCGGGCTCGGGAAGTTCGGGCAGTTCGGGGATGCGCAGGCCTCTCCCGGAGGTCTGTGTACACGCGCTGCCCGGCATGTCCCAGCCCGCCGCCGTGCCGGGCGGAACGAGGAAGCCGAGCGTGTCGCAGGCGCCGTCGTGCAGGACGGGGCCGACGAGCGGGGTCCCGCCGCGCCGGAGGATGTCGACGGCTTCCAGGCCCTGGCGGACCGGGACGGTCACCAGGTCGCAGGGTGCGGCGCACGGGGCACTGGCGTCCGGGGTGGGTGCGTGCAGTGCGGTGGACTGCGATCCGATCTCCAACATGGGACCCCTCCTCGCTCCTGAGAAGACACGTTCCGTCTCTCCGCATGGTTCAACGTCCGTGCGCGTCAACGGCTACGGCGGCACGCCGCCGCAAAGGATGGCAGTTCATGGCAGATCGCGAGCGAGATATCCGATTTATGGCAAAACTCAGCGTGGCTGGTCGGTCACAGCAGGTACGTTCATGCCCGCCGGAACACCGGCAGCACAGGAGAGGGCTCGGCCATGGCGGTGTCAGGGGCAGTTCCCAATCTCGCCTTCCGCCGGCTCCGCGGACAGCACTCGCCGGCGGAGTTCGCCGCGACGGTCCGACGGGCGGCGCGGGAGATCGGCGAGCAGGTCGCGTGCGACGCCCGCTACATCGGGCGCGTGGAGGCGGGTGAGATCCGCTGTCCCAACTACGCGTACGAGCGGGTGTTCCTGCACATGTTCCCCGGCCTCTCCCTGGCGGACCTGGGCTTCTCGGCGCGGGAGGCGGTACGTGGCCGACGGCCGGCCGCCGTCCTGTCCGGGGCACCGCCCGGGCCCGCCCTCACCACCCGGAACGATGAGGAGAGCGACGTGCTGCGTCGCGCATTCATGACGAGCGGCACCGCCACCGTGGCGGCCGTCTCGATGGGATTCGGCGGCACGGCCGTCGCGATCCCCGCCCCTCGCGGGGCCCACAGGATCGGCGAGACCGAGGTCCGCGCCGTCGAGAACGCCGTACGGCAGATCCGGCTGCTCGACGACCGGCACGGCGCCGAGGGCCTCTACAAGGCCGCCGCCCAGCCGCTGCGCGCGGCGTACGCCCTCCTCGACGCGGGCACGACGGCCCGCCGCTCCACCGAGGACCGGCTGCACGCGGGCGCCGGCGAGCTCGCGATCTCCGTGGGCTGGCTCGCCCACGACTCGGGCCGCGTCGAGGACGCCCGCTCGCACTACGCGGAGGCGCTGGCCACCGCGCGCGTGGCGGGTGATCCCGCCCTGGAGGCGCACGCCTTCTGCAACACGTCGTTCCTGGCCAGGGACGCGGGCCGGTACCGCGAGGCGGTCCGGGCCGCGCAGGCCGGGCTGCGCGCGGCGCAGCCGCTGGACTCCGCCCGGCTGCTCGCCCTCCTCTCCCTGCGGGAGGCGGGGGCCTGGGCCGCGCTCGGCGACCGGTCGGCCTGCGAGCAGGCCCTCGGCCGCGCGCACGGACACTTCGCGAAGGGGCCTGGCGACCAGGACCCCGAGTGGATGTCGTTCTTCGGCGAACCGGAGCTGGAGGCGCAGGAGGCCCACTGCTGGGCGGCGCTGGGCGACTGGAGCCGCGCGGCCCGGCACGCCCACCGCGCGACCCTTCTGCAGAACCCTCACTTCGCCCGCAACCTGGCGCTCTACCGGGCCCAGCTGGCCAGCAACCTGGCCCACGCGGGCCGCAGGGACGAGGCGTCGGCGGAGGCACGGCGCGTGGTGGACTCCCTGGGCGACGTCCAGTCCTCCCGTATCCGCCGCATCCTGACGGAGACGAGCCAGGTCCTGGCGGCGGCCCGCTGAGCGGCCCGGCCGAGTCCCGGACGCGGCGCGGACGAATCCCGGACGCGGCCCGGACGCGGCCGCGTACCAAGTCCGGCCGTAGCCCGGCCGAGGCGCGGACGCGGCGCGTACCAAGCCCGGCCGAGGCACGGACGAGCCGGACTACTCCATGTGGCCGGTGTCGTTCCAGCGCTCCACGGCCGGCTCGCCGTAGGCCCAGCCGAGGATCGACAGGCTCGTGGGGTCGAGCCGGATCTTGGCGCCGAAGGAGACGTCGAGCCCCAGCCAGCGCGCCCCGAGCGTCCGCAGGATGTGCCCGTGCGCGAAGACCAGGACGTCCCGGTCCTCCGACCGCGCCCACTCCACGACCTCGTCGGCCCTGGCGGAGACCTGCGCCAGGCTCTCGCCCTCCGGCACGGCGTCGCGCCACAGCAGCCAGCCCGGCTGCCGCTCCTGGATCTGCGCCGGGGTGAGGCCCTCGTACGCGCCGTAGTCCCACTCCATCAGCGCGTCCCAGTCCTGGGCGCGCTCGCCGAAGCCGGCGAGGTCGCAGGTCTCGCGGGCGCGCACCAGCGGACTCGTGCGGACCTCCACGTTCGGCAGGCCGTTCCACGCCCCCCGGTGCAGTCGCTCGCCGAGCAGCTTGGCGCCACGCCGGCCCTCTTCGAGGAGCGGGATGTCCGTCCTGCCGGTGTGGCGGCCGAGCAGCGACCATTCGGTCTGGCCGTGCCGGGCGAGCAGGATGCGCGGTGCCATGAAGGCTCCTTGATCGTTCGACGGAGCGATGTCCCTCCATCATCTCCCACCTGAATTCCCGGCGACTCGCGGGCAGCCCCTCACCTGCGGTTCGCCGGGAACGGCGGTCGGATGTCAGTGGCGGATGGGAGACTTCCGCGGGTGAGCGATTCCCTCGACGGCGGAGCCCCTGTCCCTCCGCAGACGACACGAACGACGCGGGTGTGGGAGCGGCTCGCCGAGCTGCGCGGGCCGGCCGTGGTGCCGCGCCCGCTCGACGCGCGCGCCCTGGCGGCGCTCGCCGCCAACCCCGGCTGCCGGCGGCGCGCGCTGCTCGACGGCGCGGGGGTGGACAAGACCGTGCTCGCGGCGAAGCTCGGCTCACCGGCCGCGTTCGGGCAGTCGCAGTTCGCGTTCATGCGGGGCAACGCCTTCGAGGCGAAGGTCAAGTCGGACGGCGGGCGCGAGCTGCTGCGGCTGCTCGGCGTCGAGGAGCCGGGCACGGTCCGGCTCCCCGACCTCGCGGCGGCCGGGCCCGAGGGCCGCGCCGCCCGCACGGCCCTGGCGCTGCGCGAGGCGACCGCCGCCGGCGAGTGGGCGCTGCTCGACCACCCGATGCTGGCCCTGGAGGTGGCGGGCTCCCCCTCCTATCTGGAGCCCGACGCGGTCGTCGTGCACCCCGACGGCCGGTGGACGGTCGTGGAGATCAAGTCCTTCCCGATGATCGACGGTTCGGCGGACGCGTCCAAGGTGGGCGCGGCGGCCCGGCAGTCCGCGGTGTACGTCCTGGCCCTGGAGCGGGTCGCGGCGCTGACCGAGGGCGCCGAGGTGGCGCCGCACGTCCTCCTCGTCTGCCCGAAGGACTTCTCCAACCTGCCGACGGCCTCGGTCGTCGACGTGCGCAAGCAGCTGGCGGTGACCCGCCGTCAGCTGACCCGGCTCACCCGGATCGAGGACATCGCGGCCGCGCTGCCGGAGGGCGTCACCTTCGACGTGGAGAGCTGCTCGGCCGACGAGCTGACGGTCGCGGTCGAGTCCGTGCCGCACGCGTACGCGCCGGAGTGCCTCGCGGCCTGCGAGCTGGCCTTCCACTGCCGCGACCGGGCCAGGGACGCGGGCGCGGTGGAGACCCTGGGCCGTTCGGTACGGGGCGAGTTGGGCAGCCTGACGACGGTCGGCGCGGTCCTGGCGGCGGCCCGCGGCGAGGCGGGCGACGCGGCCGACCCGACGGTCGAGGCCCTGCGCAGGGCGCGCGCCCTGCGTGACGAGGCGCTGGCGACGGCACGCACGCCGAAGGCGGTCGCCGAATGCCCCTGCTGAGCATGGTGCGGCCGACCGCCGCCGGACGAGGAGTTCGTTCATGTCGCTGATCTCCACCCTCGCCCGCCTGGAGGCCGTCGAGTCCGGCCGGGCGCAGCCGCTGGCCACGGTCCGGCACCGGCACGTCTCGGAGCGGCCGCTCGTCCTCGTACCGCTGACGACGGCCGGGGAGGCGGGCGCGCCGCTCGGCGCGCTCGTCGGGACGGACCGCGAGGAGCCCCGGCTTCTTGTCGTCGCGCAGCCGCGCGACCGTGACCTGCGGTTCGCGTTCCTCGCCGACCTGGCCGAGGAAGTCCTGCCGTACATCGACGCGTTCACGGACGTCGTCGAGGCGGTGGAGAAGAACGAGACCGACGCGGAGACGGGCAAGAAGGTCAAGGTCGAGGTCGACCTCTGCGCCGACGCCCCGCAGCTGGTCGTGCCGAGCCGCGCGGGCGTCGAGTACGTACGGCTCCTCGGCCGGTCGATGCGGTTCCGGCGGACGGCGGAGCAGGATCCGGAGACGCCGTTCCCCGCGCCGCCGCGCGTACCGCTCCTCGGCCGCTGGCTGACGCACCTCGGCGAGCGGGCCCGCGTGCCGGGCTCCTCGCTGTTGCTCGCGGCCACCGACCTGCTGAACCGGCACTGGGCGACGGGCCAGTCCTCCCTGGAGGACCAGCACCTGGGCGCGCTGCTCGCCTGGATCGACCCGGACGAGGACGAGACCGGCCCCGAGGGGGCGCTCCGCGCCGAGCTGGGCCGGGATCGGGAGGGGCAGCTGCTCTGCCCGCCCGCAGGTCCCGCGACCGACCCCGACTTCGACAACCGGCTGCTCGCGCCCGCGATCGAGCGCTTCGACCGGGCCCGGCAGGCACTGGCCTCGGCCGAGGACGGCGAGAGCGCGGACGCGCGCCTGGCCGAACTGCACCGCGCCGAGCGGGAGATCCGGCGGCTGATCGTCTCCCAGCTGAAGCCGACCTGGGATGCGGTGTGGCGCGCGCTCGATCTGGTGCGCGAGCTGCCGGAGGGCGCGCGGGTGGCGGACCGGTGGACCCGCGACCGCTGGTCGTTCACCGGTCACCGCGACCGCGTGGTCGCCGGTGAGCCGCCGCAGCCGCGCCGCGACGACGCGGTGACGGCGGCGCAGAAGCTGGCCGCCCGCGAGTCGGCGCAGGGCCAGTTGGAGGCGCAGGAGGCCCTGGACGATCCGCTGGTGCTCGCCGGGCGGCGGCTCGCGGGCGAGGCGTTCGTCGCGGAGGTGGTGGAGGTGACGATGGCGTTCTCGGAGTCGAAGCGTCCCTCGCCGCGCCCGCTGCTCACGGTCCGCACCGACGACCGGCCGCACCTGGGCGCGGGCGTGAAGGTGTACCGCTCGCTCGAAGGCAAGCCGCAGACGGCGGAGTTCGTCCGGTACGAGGAGGGCGACGGCGCGCTCGTGCTGCGGGTCACCGACCGCATGGGCCGGTCGAAGGAGCCGGCCGAGGGGTCGGTGCCGGAGAAGGGCGAGCGGATCGCGTGGACGCTCTTCGAGCACGACCAGCGGGTGGGCCCGAAGCTGCCCGACCCGGAGGAGACGCCCTGGACGCACGGCGGGCCCCCGCGCTCCGACGCCGCCGAGCTGCCCGACGCCACGACGCCGGAGGACCTGCTGTGAGCCCCGCCCCCCTCGACCGGGCCCCCTTCGGCCCCGCTCCCGTCGATCCCTCCCCTGTCGATCCCGCCCCCGTCGACCGCGCTCCCTTCGACCCCGCGGCCGAGGCCGCGAAGGCCACCGCCGCCATCCTGGCCGACACCCTGCACGGTGACGCCCGGGGCGTGGTCGTGGACTCCCCGCCGGGCGCGGGCAAGTCGACCCTCGTGGTGCGCGCCGCGCTCGAACTGGCCGACGCGGGGCGCCCGCTCATGGTGGTCGCGCAGACGAACGCCCAGGTGGACGACCTGGTTCTGCGGCTCGCGGAGAAGCGTCCCGACCTGCCGGTGGGGCGGCTGCACTCGAACGACAGCGATCCGTACGACAAGGCGCTCGACGACCTGGAGAACGTACGGAAATCGGCGAAGGCGGGGGACCTCGCGGGGGTTCCGGTGACGATCTCGACGGCCGCGAAGTGGGCGCACGTGAAGAACGTGGAGCCGTGGGCGCACGCGATCGTGGACGAGGCGTACCAGATGCGTTCGGACGCACTGCTCGCGGTGGCGGGGCTCTTCGAACGGGCGCTGTTCGTCGGCGACCCGGGCCAGTTGGACCCGTTCTCGGTGGTGGGCGCGGAGCAGTGGGCGGGCCTGTCGTACGACCCGTCGGCCTCGGCGGTCTCGACGCTGCTCGCGCACAACCCGGAGCTGCCGCAGCACCGGCTGCCGGTGTCCTGGCGGCTTCCGGCGTCGGCGGCGCCGCTGGTCTCCGACGCGTTCTATCCGTACACCCGGTTCCGCAGCGGTACGGGCCACGGCGACCGGCGGCTGACGTTCGGGGTGCCGTCGGACGGCTCGGGCCCCGACCGGGTCCTGGACGAGGCCGCGGAGTCGGGCTGGGGCCTGCTCGAACTACCGGCCCGGCACACCCCGCGCACGGACCCCGAGGCGGTCCGGGCGGTGGCGCTCGTGGTCCGCAGGCTCCTCGACCGGGGCGGCGCGGCGGTCAGCGAGCGGGGTCCGGAGCCGGTGCCGCTGACCCCGGACCGGGTCGCGGTCGGCACGGCCCACCGCGACCAGGCGGCGGCGGTCCGCGCGGCCCTGGCGGAGCTGGGTGTCGCGGGCGTGACCGTGGACACGGCGAACCGGCTCCAGGGCCGGGAGTACGACGTCACCGTCGTCCTCCACCCGCTGTCGGGCCGTCCGGACGCCACGGCCTTCCACCTGGAGACGGGCAGGCTGTGCGTGCTGGCCTCCCGCCACCGGCACGCCTGCATCGTCGTCGGCCGCGCGGGCGTCGCCGACCTCCTGGACGACCATCCCTCGACGGAGCCGGTCCAGCTCGGCGTCACGGTCAAATTCCCGGACGGTTGGGAGGCGATGATGTCCACCTGGGACTTCTGGTCCGGCCACCGCGTCTCGTGGCGGCCGTAGCGCAGGGGGAATTGGCGCTCCATGGACGCTCCATGGCTGCTCCCTTGACGCTCGATCGGCGCTCCATTGACGCCCGAATCGCGCTCCATTGACGCCCGAATGGCGCTCCATTGACGTTCCGCTGACGCCGAGTTGACGGTCCCGCGGCCGGTCCGCGGGATTCGGGTAATGTCCTCGCCCACGATGTCCACTGCCGCTCCGCGTGTGCTGGCGCTCATCCCGCCGATGACCCAGCTGAACACCCCCTATCCGTCCACCGCTTATCTCACCGGCTTCCTGCGCAAGGAGGGCGTGACGGCGTTCCAGGAGGACCTGGCGCTGGAATTGGTACTGCGGCTGCTTTCCAGACCGGGCCTTGAGGCCGTACGGGATGTCGCGCGGCGGCTACCGCGCGACGAGCAGTCGCCGGCGGTCCAGGATTTCCTGGCGCTCTTCCCGGAGTATCTCGCCACCGTCGAACCGGCGATCGGTTTTCTGCAGGGTCAGGACCCGACGCTGGCGCACCGCATCGCCGCGCGGCAGTACCTGCCGGAGGGTTCCCGGTTCTCCTCCCTCGACGTCTACGTCGATCCCGACGACCCGGACGGCGGCGACCCGCTGGCCTGGGCCTTCGGCGCGCTGGGGACGCACGACCGGGCACGGCACGTGGCCACGCTCTATGTGAACGATCTCGCGGACGTCGTCCGCGACGCCGTCGACCCGCGCTTCGAGTTCGTGCGGTACGCGGAGTCGCTGGCGATGTCGCAGCCCAGCTTCGACCCGCTGGCCGAGGCGCTGGCCGCACCGCCGACGCTGATCGACTCGATGCTCGACGAGCTGACCCGCGAGGCCGTCGAGCGCCACCGGCCCACGGTGGTGCTGCTGTCGGTGCCCTTCCCCGGCGCGGTGTACGCCGCGTTCCGCATCGCCCAGTCCATCAAGCGCCACCGGCCGGAGCTGCCGGTCTGTCTGGGCGGCGGCTACGTCAACACCGAACTGCGGGAGCTGGCGGAGCCGCGGGTCTTCGACTTCTTCGACTTCGTGACGCTGGACGACGGCGAGCGCCCGCTGCTCGCGCTCCTGGAGCATCTCGCGGGCGAGCGCCCCGCCGACCGGCTGGTGCGCACCTTCGTGCGCGAGGACGGCACGGTGCGCCACCACGCCTGGGCGGAGGCGGACGTCCCGTTCGCCGAGACCGGCACGCCGACCTGGGACGGCCTGCCCCTGCACCGCTATCTGTCCCTCGTGGACATGCTCAACCCCATGCACCGGCTGTGGAGCGACGGCCGCTGGAACAAGCTGACCATCGCCCACGGCTGCTACTGGAAGAAGTGCAGTTTCTGCGATGTCTCGCTCGACTACATCTCGCGGTACGAGACGGCGTCGGCCGAGCTGCTGGTCGACCGGATCGAAGCGATCGTCGCGGAGACCGGCCAGACCGGTTTCCACTTCGTCGACGAGGCGGCACCGCCCAAGATGCTGAGGGCGTTGGCGGAGGAGCTGCTGCGCCGCCGGGTGACCATCACCTGGTGGGGAAACATCCGTTTCGAGAAGTCCTTCACACCGGAATGCGCGCGGCTCCTCGCCGAGTCCGGGTGCATCGCCGTCTCCGGTGGCCTTGAAGTGGCGTCCGACCGGCTGCTGAAGCTGATGAGGAAGGGCGTGTCGGTGGCGCAGGTGGCCCGGGTGACGCGCGCTTTCACGGATGCCGGAATTCTCGTGCACGCCTATCTGATGTACGGCTTTCCGACCCAGACCGTGCAGGACACCGTGGACGCCCTCGAATACGTGCGGCAGTTGTTCGAGGCCGACTGCATCCAGTCCGGCTTCTTCCACCGCTTCTCCGCCACGGTGCATTCCCCGGTCGGCCGGAATCCGCAGGAGTACGGCATCACCCTGCTGCCGCCGGCCGACGGGAGCTTCGCCAGGAACGACATCGGCTTCCACGACCCGACCGGCACGGACCACGACGCCCTGGGCCGGTCGCTCGACAAGGCCCTCTACAACTACATGCACGGCGTCCTGCTCGACCAGGACGTGCGCCGCTGGTTCCGTGGCCGCGTGCCGCGCCCGACAGTGCCCCGGTACTTCGTCTCACAGGCACTGACCGGCTGATCTCACAGGCCCTGGTCCCCCCGGCGGATCGCGGTCGCGAGGCCGAGGACGGTGTCCAGCGGCCACTGGTCGTCGGCGTGATCGCCGTACTTCACGGCGGCGAGCCGGCCGTCGGCGGCGATCAGGAAGTCCGCGGGGAGCCCGAGCCGCCCGCCGCGCGGTTTCGGCACGGGCGGGCGCTGCCGCCCGCGCAGCATCTCCCCCGTGCCGAGGGCGATGGCGCGGGCGACCGGCAGCACGGCGCGCGGGGAGAACAGCGCGCGGGGCGAGACCTCCACCCCGAACGCCTCGTAGAGCCGCTTCTCCGGGTCGGCGACGACCGGGAACGGCAGGCCGTCCAGGTGGGGGTGGAGTTCCTCCGGCGGCGAGTGGAAGACGACGACCTCGCGGATCCCGGCCGCCTCCACCTCCTCGTACCGGCGGACGAAGGACCGCAGGTGGAGGTGGCAGATCGGGCAGCCCGCGAAGCGCCGGAACTGCAGATGGACCAGCCGCCCGGGGTCGGGGTCCAGCACGGCCACCGGGGGGCCGAGGACCGGGTCGAGCGTGGTGACGGGGACGCGGGAGCCGGGTGCGAGCACGGGTACCTCCAGGTGGACCGGCATATGGGTGGCGAGCGCGGCACGGACGCTTGGGCGTACGGCAGTACGGCAGTACGGCACCGACCGCGTAGGCGTACGACGTACTCCTAACAGCGTAGGCGTAGGGCGTACGCTGTCAACCCATGCCGCGCCCCCGCTCCCTCACCCCGGACCACCTGGCCGCCGCCGCTCTCGCCGTCATCGACCGCGACGGGCTCCCCGGCCTGTCGATGCGCGCCGTCGCCAAGGAACTCGGCATGAGCACCATGGGCCTCTACCGGTACGTCGCCGACCGCGACGAGCTGGAGGCGCTCGTGGCCGAGCGCGTCCTCGGCTCCGTCGACCCGACCCCACCCCCGGCGGGGCCGCCCTGGCGGGACCGGATCGTCGTGATGGTCGCCCGGCTCCGGGCGGGCGTGAGCGAGCACCCGGCCGCCGTCCCGCTGACCGTCAGCCACCGGCACCGGCTGCCCGGCCTGCTCCGCTGGTCGGAGTCGGTCCTCGGACTGCTCGCCGAGGCGGGCATCGAGGGCGAGCGGCGGGTCGTCGCCCTGCGCGGTCTCATCGCGTACGTCGTCGGCGCCATCCAGCTCGAACACCTCGGCTCCCTCGCCGGCGCGGGCACGAGCACCATCGCCGAGCTGCCGCACGAGCGCTTCCCGTTCATGACGGAGGCGGCTCGCGACGCGCCCGGGATCGACGCCGAACGCGAGTTCTTCGGCGGCCTCGCGGTGTACCTGCGCGGCCTCGACGCCTGACCGCGCGCGCCGCGAGCCGCGCACCGGCGCATCCCGCGCCGCGTCCGCCCCCGCCCCGCGCTCCCGCCCTCTTGCGCGGCGCGGGACAATGGAAGAAGGCCCGGGAGTCCGGGCCGTGCGTGTGCGAGGAGGAGAAGGACGATGGCGGAATCCGCGGAGCGGAACGAGCAACGGCGGCTCCGGCCCGCACCGCTGGTCTTCGAGCCCGCCGAGGCGACCGCGGACCCGGAGCACTTCTTCGATCTGGAGTCGCTCGACGACCCGCGTGAACTCCTCGCGCGGGCGACCGAGCTGACGCTCGCCTTCCGCGCGGCGACGGACCGCGCGATCGAGTTCCAGGCGATGGCGGCGGCCCAGCTGGCCGACCCGCGCCGCTTCGACCGGCTGACGGCGGCGGATGTCGCCGAGCGCGCGGAGTGGACCGAGGACTACGCCCGCCGCATGATCGACTTCGGCCGCGACCTGCTCCGCGCCACGAGCGCCGGCACCGAGGACTGACACCCGGCCCGTCCGCCCGACCGGCCCACCCGGCACGGCCCGCCCGTCCGCCACGAGCGGTCTGGCCCGCCCGTCCGGCCCGCCCGGCACCGCCCGTCCGGCACGGCCCGCCCGCCCGCCCGCCACGACCCGTCTGGCATATGCCGGGGCGAAAGATACTCCTCCGGCACGTGCCGTGTCCGGGTTTTCGGCAACACGGGGAAACCACACCGTCACCGACGGTAGATCTTGAGTCATGAGCGGATGGCTACGCGACGAGACCCCCCTGAGCCCGGCCCAGAGCGACACCGACGAGCGGCGCAGTGAGCGGCAGGACATCTTCCGGTTCCTCCGGGACCCCGACGAGCGGCACCACCACTCCGCCCATGTCACCGCCGCGGGCGCCGACTGGCTCGCCTCCGCCGCCGCGTACCCGCGCTCCGCGCTCGCGCTCTGGGAGGCCCGGCCCGCCGCCCCCGCCGTCCTGCCCTGCGGCACCGTCTTCGACGTGGTGAGCGTGGGCACGATCTTCGGGCGCCGGATGCTCGACCGGCTCTGGGCCGACGGCCCCGGCTCGGGACCCGTCGCCGTCCACCGGGGCCGGATGCTGCTCTTCGCCGCGCCCGGCACCGCCCAGCGGTTGCCGGCCCTGCTGCACTGGGAGGAGTGGGGCGACGCCGTCCCGCCCCCGCTCTGCCACGGCCTCGGCGACGAGGTGACGATCCCCCCGCTCACCCACGCCCCCGCCACCGGGCCCCGCTGGGTGGTCGCGCCGGACACCCGGCACCCCTGGCTGCCCGGCCCCGAGGTCATGCTCTGGGCCTGTGTCCGGGCGGTCCGCGCGGCCTCCGCCGTCGACGTGCGGATTTCGATTTTTCCTGGCGCCGATCAGGATGCTAAGGTCTACGACGTCAGCAGGCGCCGCTAGCTCAGTTGGTTAGAGCAGCTGACTCTTAATCAGCGGGTCCGGGGTTCGAGTCCCTGGCGGCGCACAGACGAAGAAGGCCCCTCGCGCAAGCGAGGGGCCTTCTTGCTGTTCACATGAGCCGCTCTCGCAAGCCGCGCGCGAGGACCGCTCACGAGGACGGCGGCACCGTCACCTTCACCGTCCACGCCCCCGCCGGCGTCCGGTCGGCGACCTCCACCCGGGTGCCCTCCCCCGGCACCGTGAACGTCTCGCCCACCCGCAGGGGCGCGTCCGCGAGCGGCGGGTACACCGAACGGTCCCAGCAGGCCTCCGTCCGCGGGTGGGCGTCCACGACCTCGATCGGGCCGTCGCCGGACGCCGCCTCGTTCCGTACGCGGTAGATCAGCACACCCTCCGCGCAGGTGTCCTGGTCGTTGCCGGTGGCCCCGCGCGCCTCGATCGCGAGCGCCGTGCCCATGCCCGTACGGACGACCGCGAGCCGGTTGCCGAGCGAGCCGCCGGCCACCGGCGCCGCCGCCAGCGGCTCCAGGCTGAGCAGCCGGCTGCCCGGCCCCTGGACACAGGTCACCTGGCTCCGGTCCAGCCAGCCCAGCTTCCACTTGTGCCAGCCGAAGGGCTCAGGGGCGAGGCCGAACTGGCTGCCCATGACGTCCCAGTCCCCCACATGGGTGTCCCAGTCGCCCTTGCCGTCGACGGGCCGGTGGTAGAGGTCCGGCAGGTCGAAGACGTGTCCGGTCTCGTGCGCGAGGACGTTGCGGTCCGGCGGGTGCCGCTCGAAGACGGTGACGACCCGCTTGATCTCCTTGCCGTCCACCGTGAGCGGCCGCTCCAGGTTCACCACCTTGGTGGCGTCGGAGTCCACCCCCGGCGCGTCGGGGTCGGCGACCAGGTAGACGATGTCGTACCGAGCGAAGTCGATCTTGTCGTCCGCCGCGGCGAGCGCGTCGCGCAGATAGGCCGTCCGCTTGGCCGCGTCCCAGTCCCGCCGTATGGCGTAGGACGTCGACGTCTTCGGCATCACGGTCCACTCCGGCCGGGTGTCCGCACGCAGGGCGAAGCGGCCGTACGAGGCCCGCCGGAAGAACTCGCTCGTCCCGGGGAAGTGGTCCGCGGCCAGCTCCTGGGTCGTGGTCAGGGGCTCGGAGTCGGGGAAGGACAGGAAGATCATGACCGCGTCGAGGGAGCGGACCGGCTTCGGATACGCGCCGTTCCAGGTGTCGAGGCCGAGCGAGTGGTGGGCCCCGGTCCGGGGCAGGGCGCACGGCCCGGCCGTGGGAGCGCCCACGGCGGGGCCCGCCACGAGCCCGGTCGCGGCGAGCGCCACGAGGGAGGTGAAGGCCGCGGCGGAGGCACGAAGCCGCGCGCGGTCCACTCCACCGGGTGGCTGCTGACGCCTCACGTGGACCTCCGGCTGCGGAATGCGGGACACCTCAACCACCTTGTGACGGTTTGTGGCGTTTCGCACTTTTCCGCTGCCCCAGTCGGGTGAGCGCACGCCATGGCGTCGACGCGACACGCGCCCTCAACGGCTCACGGAACGTCACAATCGGTCAGGCCGCCGACGTCCCAAGTCAGACCCGCGCAGAAACGATCGGCCGGGCTGCTCCGGGGGGCGGGTCGGGGCGTCCACCGGGCCGCCGGCCGCCCATGAAGCTGGAACGGCCCCCAGGGGTGCCTCTATGATCGGCACACTTTCCTTGGCCGACCATCCCGACCACGTCTGTACGGCCCGACTGCACAACGGGAGCGAGCGGTGAGCGGAACCCCCGAAGGACCGGTGCACACCCGGCTCTCAGTCGCCCGGGAGCCCGCGCCGGCGATCACGGAGCGTCACCCCGACCACCCGGACGGCCACCCCGAGGACGGCCGCCGAGAGGACGCGCCCGCCCACCCCTGCGACGCCGAACTCCGCGACTACCGCGCCGCCTTCCGCGCCGCTCAGCTCGCGATGGCGGTCGTCGACCAGGACGGGCTCGTCGTCTCCGCCAACGACGCGCTCGGCACCCTCTTCGGCACCGAGGGCGCCGCGCTCCGCGAGCAGGCCGCCGCCGACCTCGTCGACCTCGCCTCCGACGGCCGCACCTGGCACGCGTACCGCGAGGTGCTGCGCGGCCGCCGCTCCCGCTTCCGCTGCACGCGCCGGCTCAAGCACCCCGACGGGCGCTCGCTCTGGGCCGAGGTCACCGTCTCCCCCGTGCCCGACAGCCGCCGCGTCCTGCTCTCCATCGCCGACATCAGCGACCGGCGCGAACTGCAGGCCCGGCTGCGCCACCTCCAGATGCACGACCCGGTGACCCGGCTGCCCAACCGGACCCTGTTCTTCGAGCGGCTCTCTGCCGCCCTGGAGACAGCCGCCGCGCAGGACGACGAGCCCGCCGGGTTCCGATCGTCGTACGAGTCGTACGGGCATGGCGGAACAGGGCGGATCGGCCTCATCTACCTCGACCTCGACGGCTTCAAGGCGGTCAACGACACCCTCGGCCATCGCGTCGGGGACCGTCTCCTCGCCGCCGTGGCCGCCCGGTTGACCGAGTGCGCCGACAACGACGGGTACACCAGGAGCGGCGGGCACCTGGTCGCGAGGCTCGGCGGCGACGAGTTCGCGATCCTCGTCGAGGACTCCGCCGGGACCGAACAGCTCGCGGATCTGGCCCAGTCCGTGCTCTGCGCGCTGCAGCGCCCCTTCGACCTCGCCGGGCAGCGGCTCTCCGTCTCCGCCTCGATCGGGGTGGTCGAGCGGGGCGCGCGCGGGACGACCGCGACGGGTCTGATGCAGGCCGCCGACACCACGCTGTACTGGGCGAAGGCCGACGGCAAGGCCCGCTGGACGCTCTTCGACCCGGAGCGCAACGCCCACCGGATGACCCGGCAGGCGCTGTCCTCCACGCTCCGACCGGCCGTGGAGCGCGGGGAGTTCGGCCTGGAGTACCAGCCTCTGGTCGGACTCGCGGACGGCGCGGTGCACGGGGTGGAGGCGCTGGTGCGCTGGAACCACCCGCAGTTCGGCACGCTCGCGCCGAATCGGTTCGTCGGGATCGCCGAGGAGGACGGTTCGATCGTCGAGCTCGGGCGGTGGGTGCTGCGCACAGCGTGCCGGCAGGCCAGGCAGTGGCAGAAGGACCATCCGCGCGAGCGGCCGCTGTTCGTGAGCGTCAACGTGGCCGTACGGCAGGTCTGGGACTCCGACCTGGTGGCGGACGTGGCGGGCATCCTGGCGGAGACCGGGCTCGCGCCGCACCTGCTGCAGCTGGAGCTGACCGAGTCCGCGGTGATGGGCTCGGCGGGCCGGCCGCTCCAGGCGCTCCAGGCGCTGAGCGACATGGGCGTGCGGATCGCCATCGACGACTTCGGCACCGGCTATTCGAACCTGGCCTATCTGAGCCGGCTCCCGGTCTCGGTCCTCAAGCTCGACGGCTCGTTCGTCCGCGGCTTCCAGGACGAGGCGCACGCCAACCCGGCGGACGAGCTGATCGTGGAGGCGCTCGTCCAACTCGCCCATCGCCTGGGCCTGACGGTCACCGCGGAGTGCGTGGAGACCTCGGGGCAGGCGACCCGGCTGCGGCGGATCGGCTGCGACACAGGCCAGGGCTGGCTGTACTCGCGCGCGGTGTCCCCGGATCGGATCGCGGAGTTGATCGGGGCCGCGCCGCTTCCCGTGTGAGCGGCGGCGCGGGCGGTCCGCGCGGTCCGGACCCGGGCGCGGGCATGGAACTGCCCCCGGCCGGAGGGACATTCCGGGCGGGGGCAGCGGTTCATGAGGGGGTGCTCAGGTGGTGCTCAGCGGGGAGCCGGGGGAGCTAGCAGGCGCCCTGGTCCTTCCAGACGCCCCACTCGCCGGTCGTGCCCGGCGTCTCGTTCTGCGTCCACCACTGGGCGAGCCACTTGCGGCCGTTGTGGGAGACGACCGAGCCGCCGGTGTAGACCGTGCCCGCGACGTACGCCGGGACCGAGCCGCAGCCGGTGGGCGGCGTGGTCGGCGGGGTCGTGGGCGGGGTGGTCGGAGGCGTGGTCGGCGGGGTGGTGGGCGGCGTGGTCGGCGGGGTCGTGGTGGCGCCGAGCGCGTCGTTGATCTGGTTCAGCAGCGTGATGTTGTTGTCCAGACCGAGGAGCGAGTACATCATCGCGCCGGCCAGGCCACGCTGCTTGCCGTAGTCCACCCGGGCCTGGATGGAGCGCTGGTTCAGGCCGGTGAAGAACTCGCCGTCCTTGTAGAAGTACGAGGACTTGGCCTGGTCGTCCCAGAAGGTGCTCGCCGCGTTGTCGACGACGCCGCCGAGCTCCTTGTAGTGGGCGATGCCGGCCTGCTGGCTGAGCGGGCGGGCGTTGGAGCCGCCGGTCGCGGACTGGGCGAGGCCGTTGGTCGAGCCCGCCGGGACGCCCTTCCAGCCGCGGTAGTAGAACTCGTAGCCGAGGGTCAGCTTGTTGGCCGGGAAGCCGCCCGCGATGCCGTAGGCGGGCTTGCCGTCGATCCAGGAGTCGATCGCGTTGTCGATCGAGTACTTCTCGGTGCCCGGCGCGATCGGGTCGGTCGGGTCGTTCGAGCCGGAGTAGAGCGGGGACTGGTGGTACGTCGGCCCGTCGCCGTCCCAGGCGCCGTGCATGTCGTACGTCATGATGTTCGCGTAGTCGAGGTACGCGCCGATCTTGTCCGTCTCGATGTACTTGATCTTGTCCTGGCCGGCCGGGAGGGCCGCGGTCAGCATGTACTTCTTGCCGCCGTTGGCCGTGCCGTACTCGTCGAGCTGCTTGCGGAACTCGGCCAGCAGGAGCGTGAAGTTCTGCTTGTCCTCGGGGCCGTAGTGGTTGCCCAGGTGGCCGCCGGAGGAGCCCGGGTACTCCCAGTCGATGTCGATGCCGTCGAAGATGCCCGCGGCGGTGCCCGCGCCGCCGAAGCCGCCCTCGACCGGGAGGTTGCCCTTGAGGTACTGGTCGATGCAGGAGGAGACCAGCTTCTTGCGGCTGGCGTCGGTCTTCGCCGCGTCGTGGAAGTACTTGGAGTAGGTCCAGCCACCGAGCGAGATGTTGATCTTCAGGTGGGGGTACTTCGCCTTCAGCTCCTTGAACTGGTTGAAGACGCCCACGATCGGCTGGTTCCAGGTGTCGGCGACGCCGTCCACGCTGTCGGCCGCGCCGAAGGACTTCTGGTAGTCGGCGTAGGAGTCGCCCGCACCGTCACCCGCGTTGGGGTTGTTGTCGTCACCCGCGGCCTTGTTGGCCATGAAACAGGTGAGGTCGGTGGGGTGGATGTTGCCGAACGAGTAGTTGATGATGTCCAGCTTGCTCGCGATGCCCCGGGTGTCGAGGTGCTTGGGATAGAACGCGTTCCCGTACACGCTCCACTGGTCGTAGTACGCGATGCGGACGTTGCCGTCGGCGGCCGCCGTGGCGGTGGTGCCGGTGCCGGCCGCCGAGGCGGAGCCGATGCCGACGGTCGCGGCGAGCGCGCCTGCGGCAAGGGCCGTGCTCACGAGCGCGGCGATCAAGGGCTTACGGGGGTGCACGTGCGGCCTCCGAGGGGGATACGAGGGGTACGTGGTACGGCGGTTGGAGAAGTGATAGCCCCTGCGTGAACAGCACGTCAATGGTCTGAACCAGATTAAGGACTAGACCAATTGGCGGGAGAAAACCCTTGTCAGAGCGGTGCAGCACAAAAGCGGACCGCCCGCCACCACAGGTGACGAGCGGTTTAAGGTTCCCTTAGGGGAACGGAGTCCACGGTTCCGGACTGGACCAACCGGCCGAGGAATTCGCGCCGTGACCGGATCGGAACCTCAGTCCAGATCCGGCATCCCGTACGCGTCGGCGATCAACTCGTAGCTCCGCAGCCGGGCTTCACCGCCGTGCGCGTTGGCCGTCAGCATCAACTCGTCGGCCCCCGTGCGCTTGCGCAGATCGTCCAGACCGGTCCGCACCTCGTCCGGCGTGCCGAACACGATGTTCGCGAGCCAGCTCTCCACGAACTCCCGCTCCGACGGGCTGAAGGGGTACGCCTCCGCCTCCTCGGGCGTCGGGATCAGACCGGGCCGGCCGGTGCGCAGCCGCAGCATCGACAGCGCGCCCGTGAGGACCTGGCGGCGGGCCTCCTGCGCGTCCTCGTGGGCGAGCGCGGCGACGCCGATGAGCGCGTACGGGGCGTCGAGCACCTCCGAGGGACGGAAGGAGTCCCGGTAGAGGTCGAGCGCCGGGATCGTGTTCTGGGCGGAGAAGTGGTGGGCGAAGGCGAACGGCAGACCGAGCGTGCCGGCGAGCCGCGCACTGAAGCCGGAGGAGCCGAGCAGCCAGATCGGCGGCCGGCCCGCGGGCCCCTGCACCGGTCCGGGCACGGCGTGGATCCTGCCGTACGGATGCCCGTCGGGGAAGTCGTCGTCCAGGAATCGCGTCAACTCGGCGAGCTGCTGCGGGAAATCGTCCGCCCCTTCATTGAGCGTCCGGGTCCTGCGCAGCGCGGCGGCCGTGGCGCCGTCGGTGCCGGGCGCGCGGCCGAGCCCGAGGTCGACGCGGCCGGGCGCGAAGGCCTCCAGCGTGCCGAACTGCTCGGCGATCACCAGCGGGGCGTGGTTGGGCAGCATGACCCCGCCCGAGCCGAGCCGGATGCGGCGGGTGTGGGCGGCGAGGTGGGCCAGGATGACCGCCGGCGAGGAGGAGGCGACGCCCGGCATCGAGTGGTGCTCGGCGACCCAGTGCCGGTGGTAGCCGCGGCGCTCGGCGAGCTTGCTGATCTCGACGCTGGTGGCCAGCGCCTGGCTCGCGGTCCGGCCGCTGCCGACGGTCACCAGGTCCAGTACGGACAGCGGTACGGGCGAGTCCCCGTGTGCCGTGCCCCGAATCGCGTCGCTCACCGTGTGCCGACCCTTCTGCTCATGACGTACGTACTCCCCAGCAGAACAGGAGGCGGTCTCCGGTTATTCCGTCCGCGGCACATCGCAGCCGACAGGAATGAGCCGTTCGGCTCCGGGTAGCCGCGCGCCCATGCCTCGATCAACGAAACAGATACGGCGGCGGACGGTGCTGTGGGGGACGGCGGCCGCCGCGACGACGGCGGCGGCCGGGTGCGCCCGGGTCGCCTCCGGCGACACCCTCGGCCGGCTCAGATCCCAGGGCACCGTCCGCCTCGGCATCGCGGGCGAGGTGCCGTACGGCTACGTCGACGAGCAGGGCGCCTTCACCGGCGAGGCCCCCGAGCTGGCCCGGGTGATCTTCGGGCGGCTCGGGATCCGGGACGTCCAGCCGGTGGCGACCGACTTCGGCTCGCTGATTCCCGGGCTCGGCTCCCAGCAGTTCGACGCCGTCGCGGCCGGGATGTACGTCAACAAGGAGCGCTGCGCTCAGGTGCTCTTCGCGGACCCCGAGTACCAGATGCTCGACGGCTTCGTCGTCCGCAAGGGCAACCCCAAGAACCTCCGCTCGTACGAGGACGTGGTGCGCGCCGAGGCACGCCTGGCCTCCGGCAGCGGCTACGCCCAGATCGCGCACGCCGTGGGCGCCGGGTACCCGGAGAAGGACGTCGTGATCCTCCAGGACCAGGTCGCCGGCCTGAACGCGGTCGAGTCCGGCCGCGTCGACGTCTTCGCCGGTACCGCGCTGACGGCCCGCCTGGTGGTGGGGAAGTCCGCCAGGGCGGAGGCCACCGAGCCCTTCGCCCCCGTCGTCGACGGGAAGCCGGCGATCGACGGGGGCGCCTTCGCCTTCCGGCCCACCGACACCGCGCTGCGGGACGCCTTCAACACCGAGCTGCACCGCATGAAGAAGAGCGGCGAACTCTTCCGCGTCATGCGGCGCTTCGGCTTCTCCGAGGCCGAGATGACCACCCTGACCGCCGAGGAGCTGTGCCGATGACCGCCGGACTCTGGCAGAACTGGGTCCTGCCCGGCATCTGGATCACCCTCCAGCTCCTGATCGCCTCCACCGCGCTCGCCGCCGTGGTCGCCTTCGCCGTCGGCACCGCCCGCACCCACCGCTCCCGCGCCGTCCGCTTCCTCGCCGGGCTCTACACCGAGGTCTTCCGCGGCACGTCCGCGCTGATCCTGATGTTCTGGCTGTTCTTCGTCCTGCCGCCGCTGGTCGGCTGGCAGCTCGTCCCGATGTGGGCGGCGATCCTCGCGCTCGGCCTGTCCTACGGGGCGTACGGCGCCGAGATCGTGCGCGGCGCCCTGAACGCCGTACCCGAGGCGCAGCGCGAGGCGGGGGTCGCGCTCAGCTTCACGCCCTGGCAGCGGCTGCGGCTCGTGCTGCTCCCGCAGGCCGTGCCCGAGATGGTCCCGTCCTTCTGCAATCTGCTGGTCGAGCTGCTCAAGGGCACCGCCCTGGTCTCGCTGCTCGGCGTCGGGGACGTCTCCTTCGCCGCGTACCTGGTCCGGCTCGCGACCCAGGAGAGCGGCGGGATCTACACCGTCACCCTGCTCGTGTACTTCGTGATCGCGCTCGTGATCACCCGCTCCATGAAGGCGCTGGAGCGCCGCACCAAGGCGAACCTGGGGGTGGTGGCCAAGTGAACTGGGACTGGTCCGCGGTGGTGGACTTCCTGCCGCGCTTCTGGGAGGGGGTGCTCGTCACCCTCCAGGTGCTCGCGCTCGGCTCGCTGATCTCGTTCTCGCTCGGCCTGGTCTGGGCCCTCGGATTCGGGGCGCGCAGCCGTCTCGTGCGCTGGCCGGTGCGGGCGGTGACCGAGTTCGTCCGCACGACCCCGCTGCTCGTGCAGCTCTTCTTCCTGTTCTTCGTGCTGCCGGAGTGGGGCGTGCAGCTCTCCGCCCTGGCCACCGGCACGCTCGCGATCGGGCTGCACTACTCGACGTACACGGCGCAGGTCTACCGGGCCGGCATCGACGCCGTGCCGGTCGGGCAGTGGGAGGCGGCGAAGGCGCTCAGCCTGCCGCGCCACCGGACCTGGCTGACGGTGATCCTGCCGCAGGCCCTGCGCCGGGTCACGCCCGCGCTGGGCAACTACGTCATCGCGATGCTGAAGGACACCCCGATCCTGGCCGGGATCGGCGTCCTCGAACTCCTCCAGCAGACCCGACTGGAGTCCGCCGCCACCTTCCAGTACACCGAGCCGCTCACGGTGGTCGGGGTGGCCTTTGTCCTGATCGCGTATCCCGCTTCCCTTCTCGTCCGCACTCTGGAGCGCCGCCTTGCCCACTGACACCGTCCACGACCTCATCCGATTCGAGAACGTCACCAAGCGGTTCGGGGACCAGACGGTCCTCGACGACCTCAACTTCTCCGTGCGTCCCGGCAAGCACGTGACGCTGATCGGACCCTCCGGTTCCGGAAAGACGACGATCCTTCGGCTTCTGATGACCTTGGAGAAGCCCGACGCCGGCACCATCCGGGTCAACGGGGGGAAGCTCCACCCGGCGGACGAGAAGCACCGCCGCGAGGTACGGAAGAAGATCGGCATGGTCTTCCAGCACTTCCACCTCTTCCCCCACATGTCCGTCCTGCGCAACATCACCGAGGCGCCGGTCCGCACGCTCGGCAGGAGCCGCGAGGAGGCCGAGGTCCGGGCGCGGGAGCTGCTCGACCTGGTCGGTCTCGCCGACAAGTGCGAGGCCAGGCCCGCGCAGTTGTCCGGCGGGCAGCAGCAGCGGGTCGCCATCGCGCGGGCGCTCGCGATGGAGCCGAAGGTGCTCCTGCTCGACGAGGTGACGTCCGCGCTCGACCCGGAGCTGGTGGCCGGCGTTCTCGATCTGCTCCGGGAGATCGCGTCCACGACCGACATCACCATGGTCTGTGTGACGCACGAGATGAACTTCGCCCGGGACATCTCGGACGAGGTCCTGATGTTCGACGCGGGACGGGTGATCGAGTCCGGTTCTCCAGAAAAAATCTTCTCGGCTCCGGAGCAGGCGCGTACCCGCGAGTTCCTCGGCGCGGTGCTCTGACCTGAGGCTCTCGTAAGGTTCTTTGACTATGGCATATGCCAAGGTGATGCGCCCCAGCGTACGGGGCCGGGGGGCCGCCATATTCTCGCCAACAGCCGCCCCGAAAACGGAGCTTGACGGCTATCGTGGTACGGAAGCTTGCGGTCACAACCTGGTAGGGGGAAACCGTGGCGCTGAAGCCCGAGCCCACTGCGCCGTTCCACTCGGTGCAATACGCCCTGCGCGTCCTTGAGACGGTGTCACGGCACGGTGGCGGGGTGACGGACGTCCAGATCGCTCGTGAGACCGGTCTGCCCGTCGCCCATCTGTCCTCCCTGCTGCTCATGCTCCGTCGCGAGGGTTACGTCGAGCAGGTCGCCGACGGCGCCTATGTCATCGGCGACTCCCTGGTCCTCCTCGGCTCCGGCCTCACCCGCCGCGAGGCGCTCGAGGGCAAGCTCCAGGAGACGCTGACCGAGCTGCGCGACTCCGTCGGCGCCGCGGTGTACATCAGCCGGTACATCGACGGCGAGGTGAAGATCACCCAGTTCGCCGACGGGCCGCGCACGCCCAAGGTCAACGAGTGGGTGGACTTCCGCTCGGCCGCGCACGCGAGCGCGGTCGGCAAGTGCCTGCTGACCCAGCTGGACCAGAACGGCAGGCGGGACCACCTCTCGCGGCACAAGATCGCCCGGCTCACGTCCCGGACGATCACCAACGAGAAGGTGCTCTTCTCCAAGCTGGACAGCCAGCCGGCGACGGTCCCGGTGCTCGACCTCCAGGAGTACGCGGTGGGCACGGTCTGCGCGGCGGTGCCGCTGACGGCCGGTGCGGCCGTGGGCTGCCTGGCCCTCTCGCTGCCGATCGAGCACGCCCACCGGCTGCGCGCGGCGGCCGACACGCTGAACCGCAGGGCCGCTCCGGTGGTGCTCTCGCTGGCGATCTGAGCAGGTCGGAGACGTGCGGAGCGGTGCGATCCGGTCCTCAGGGGTGGTGGTCAGAACCACCCCCGGGGACCAGGTAGTATTTTCTCTGTCAGCAGGCGCCGCTAGCTCAGTTGGTTAGAGCAGCTGACTCTTAATCAGCGGGTCCGGGGTTCGAGTCCCTGGCGGCGCACAGACGGAAGAAGCCCCTCGCGGAAGCGGGGGGCTTCTTCGTGTCCTTCTGAGCGTCCTTCTTCGCGCCCCGGGGCGGGTCAGGCCCTGAGGTAGGCGAGCACGGCCAGGACCCGGCGGTGGGTCTCCTCGGCCGGAGGCAGGTCCAGCTTCCCCAGGATGTTGCCGATGTGCTTGCCGACGGCCGCCTCGGTGACGACGAGCCGGCGGGCGATCTCCCCGTTGGAGTGCCCCTCGGCGACAAGGCCGAGGACCTCGCGCTCGCGCGGGGTCAGCGCCTCCAGCGGATCGCGGCGGCGGCGCAGCAGCTGCCGGACGACCTCGGAGTCCACGACCGTACCGCCGTCGGCGACCCGGAGGAGGGCGTCCTCGAACTCCTCCACCTGGCCGACCCGGTCCTTCAGGAGGTAGCCGACGCCCGTGCCGTCGCCGGTGTCGAGCAGGTCGGCGGCGTAGCTGCGCTGCACGTACTGGCTGAGGACGAGGACGGGCAGGCCGGGGCGCTCGGCGCGGAGCGCGATGGCCGCGCGGAGCCCCTCGTCCTGGAAGCCGGGCGGCATCCGTACGTCGGTGACGACGATGTCCGGGTCGTGCTCGGCGACGGCGGTACGCAGGGAGTCCGCGTCGCCGACGGCGGCGACGACCTCGTGGCCGAACCGGGCGAGCAGACCGATCAGGCCCTCGCGGAGGAGGACGCTGTCCTCGGCGAGGACGACGCGGAGGTCTCGGACAGCGGTCGGCACGGGATCTCCACTCGTAGGACGGTCGGCCCGCCCGGCGGGCTGATGATCGTCAGTGTGCCATCGAGGACGGCGAGCCGGTCGGCGAGTCCGGTGAGCCCGGTGCCCCGGCCCGGGTCGGCGCCGCCGCGCCCGTCGTCCTCGACCGCGAGGATCAGGGAGCCCGCGTACCGGGCGGTGAGGGTCGCACGCGTCGCACCGCTGTGCCGGCCGATGTTGGCCAGGGCCTCGCAGACGGCGAAGTAGCCCGCGCTCTCCACGGCGGTGGGCAGTCGGGGCAGGTCGATGTCGGTGGCGACGGGGACGGCCGAGCGGTCGGCGGCGTCGGTGAGGGCCGCGCCGAGGCCGTAGTCGGCGAGGACCTGCGGGTGGATGCCGTGGATGAGCTCGCGCAGCTCGGTCAGGACCCGGCCCGCCTCGTCGTGGGCCCGGGCGAGCTGGTCGGCGAGCGGTCCGGGCGGGGCGTCGAGCCGGGCGATCCCCAGAGTCATGGTGAGGGCCACGAGCCGCTGCTGGGCGCCGTCGTGGAGATCGCGTTCGATCCGCCGCCGCTCGGCCTCGAAGGCGTCGACGAGCCGGGCCCGGGAGGCGGTGACCTCGCCGATGCGCTCGCGCAGCTCGGCCTCGCGGGGCGCGAGCAGCGCCCGGCTCAGCGCGGCGCGGGCCCCGGCGAGCGCGGCGAGCGGGTAGAGCAGGGCGACGAGGAGCACCGCCCCGAGGAGGGCGGCCGCGAAGGCCTGCGGGTAGGAGGTGACCAGGAACGCCTTGACGACCTTGGCCTCCTGGCCGTCGGCGGCGAGCTGGACGGGCGCGGTCATGAGGGCCGCCGGCAGACCGAGGGCGACGGCCAGGACGATCAGGTCGAGCGGCCACAGGACGGTGGCGTGCAGGACGGCGTACGCCAACTCCCGCCAGGTCGCCTGTTCCCGGACGCGGACCCGGAGCCAGGCCGCGAGCCCGGGGGCGTCGGGGACCCGGTGCGGGTCGGCGGCCGGATCGAGGTCGACCAGCCGGAGCCGCCGCCGTTCGAGACCGCCGAGGGCGACGCCGGCGAGCAGGAGCAGCGGGAGCCCCACGAGCAGAGCCGAGAAGAGGACGAGCACAAGAAGGACGAGGAGCGCGGGCACCCCGGTCAGCACCCCGGTCGCCAGATACCCGGCCGACCGCCAGGGCCAGCCGGTCCGCGGATACCGGGCCCGGGTGAGGGCCTGCCAGGGGGTTCGGGGCGTCATGGGGTTCACGGTAGGCGGCGGCCCCGGGACGCGGCCATCGGTCTGGCGGGCGTACGAGGGGTATGCCTGGCCCTACCTGCCGCACGCCGTGCCCCGCCCCGAACCGGCCCGCCCCGGACCGGCCCGGACGGGCGGAAGGTCCTCGGCCGCGCCCCGCGTCCGTTCGCCGACCGAGCCGCGCGCCGTGTCGACGCCTTCGGCTGAGCCCGGCCTAGCCGGTGGCGCCGGGGCCCTGGGGCGAGCGGCCCTGGGCCTCGTACGCCGACCGCAGGCCGGTGACCGCCTCCGGGGTCAGCAGCTCGTACGGGTCCCCCGGCGCCGGGCGCCACCAGACCGGGTCCGCGCAGAGGAACGACTCCCGGCGCAGGGCCACGCGGTGGATCTTGTTCGTGGCGGTCAGCGGGAGCTTCGGGACGACCCGTACGAAGCGCGGCGGCATCTTGGTGCCCAGGTCCGGCTGGGCGGCGAGGAACTCCGCGAACGCGACCGGGTCGAAGGGCCGGCCGCCGGAGCCTGCGCCCTCGCGCAGGGCGACGGCCGCCATCACCTGGTCCCCGGCCACCGGGTCGGGTATCGCGTAGACGGCGACGCCCGCGGCCCGCTCCCAGCGGGAGAGGATCTGCTCGATCACGGCCGCGGCGAGGTTCTCGCTGTCGACCCGCAGCCGGTCGTCCGTACGCCCCGCGAAGTAGAGGAAGCCGTCGGCGTCCCGGTAGAAGAGGTCGCCGGTCCAGTACCAGCCGTCACGGCACCGGGCGGCTTCCGCCTCGGGGTTGCGCCAGTAGCCCTCGAAGGGGTTCCGGCCCCGGTTGACGAGTTCGCCGATCGCGGCGGAGGCGTTGAGGAGCCGGCCCTCGGGCGAGAGGACGGCGGGCGCGCACTCCTCCCCCGTCGCCGCGTCCACCACCGCCAGGTCGTCCCCCTGCGCCGCCCGCCCGATCGCGCCGGCCGGGGTGTCCGGGGTCCGCGGGATCGCCGCACCGCCCTCCGAGGAGCCGTAGCCCTCGACGAGCCGGGCGCCGAAGCGGGCCTCGAACCGGGCCGCGTCCACCGCCCCCGCCTCCGTGCCGAAGCCGAGCCGCAGCGGGTGCGCGCGGTCGTCCGGGCGGGGCGGGGTGGCCAGCAGGTACTGGACGGCCCGGCCGACGTACGTGAAGTAGGTCGCGCCGAACTCCCGTACGTCGGAGAGGAAGCCGGAGGCCGAGAAGCGGTCCCGCAGCGCGACGGAGGCGCCGGCGGCGAGCGCGGGGGCCCAGTCCGCGATGACCGCGTTGCCGTGGAACATCGGCATGCAGATGTAGTGGACGTCCTCGGGTCCCACCCCGAACTGGGCGACGAGCGAGCGCCCGGCGGCCGCGAGCCGCCGCTGGCTGCAGATCGCCGCCTTGGGCGCGCCCGTCGAGCCGGAGGTGAAGTAGAGCAGCATCCGGCTGTCGGGCCGCACGGGACGGACGACGGCCTCGCCCGGTTCCGCGCCCTCGTAGGGGGTCAGCAGTTCCCGGTAGGCGTCGGTGTCGGTGACCAGGACGCGTACGCCCGGCAGGGGAAGCCCGTCGAGCAGGGGAAGGTGCGCCCGCTGGGTCACCAGGACCCGGCAGTCGGTGTGCGTGATGTCGCGGGCCAGTTCGGCGCCGCGCCGGGTGGGGTTGATGCCCGCGACGGCGGCCCCCGCGAGGGCCGCCGCGCTGAGCCAGAGCGGGAATTCCGGTGTGTTGTCGAGGAGTACCCCGAGGTGCGGCTCGGCACCCCGGGGCAGCAGATCGACGAGGAGCGCTGCCCGTGCGGCGGCCCCGGCGGCGACCTGGTGATGGCTGAGGACCCTGTCCCGCGCCCTCAGGCCGACCCGGTGGTCGCCCCATTGCCTCCGCACGAGCTCCGCCACGGTGGGTTCCGTCATACGCCGGACGGTAACTGACGCAGTGTCAGAACTGAACATCCGAACAGGCGTAGAACGCGTTCCCGGTGTCCGCGATCGTCCAGACCGCCAGGATCAGATGGCGTCCGGTCTTGCCCGCCGGGATGGTCCCGGCGTGCGAGAGCGTGGCCGGCGGCTGCGCGTTGTTGTACGGGACGGTGAGGAACGGCTGGGGATCGAGGGCCGCCCTCGTGAGCTTCTGGGTGCCGTTCCACCCGTTCTTGGTGATGTAGTACTTGAAGTCGGTGGTGCTGTGCCGGGCGGTGAACTGCCAGCGGAAGGTGTGGCTCTGGCCCGCCGTGAGCCTGGTGGTGGGCCAGGCTCCGCCCCGCGGGTCGTCGAGTTCGGCGAACCGGGAGTTCCCGCCGGCACAGATCGTGCCGTCGGCGGGTCCGGCGCCGGGGAAGCCCTTGAGGCCCTCGACCGACTGCGGCTCCCACTGGATGCCGCCGCAGTTGGTCACGGTGCCGTTGGCGCAGAGCTTCTGACGACTGATCGGGGAGTCGGTGTATCCGTGGCTGGAGGCGCTGCTGGTGGCGAAGAGTGAGGCGCCGGCGACGCCGAGCGCCACCGCCGCCACGCCTATCTTTTTGCGCATGCTGTCGCTCCTGACGAACGTGGGGGAGTTCCGAGCCGTGCTGCACGCGTGCGGAGGGTGATGCGTGTGCGGTCGTGCGTGTGCGGTCGTGCGTGTGCTTGCGCTTGCGCTTGCGCTTGTGCGGTAGTGCCTATTCCGGTCTAGACCAAGTACCAAGGTATTGACGGAAGTTGAGCGTGTCCAGAGCGGTCACGCGCCTTCCACCGGACCGGTCCGGCCCGTGTAGAACGCCACCGTCAGGTCCTTGACCAGCGCCTTGCGCTCGTAGTCGTCCAGCTCGACCAGACCACGCGTGGTCAGCCGGTGGACCACGTCGTCGACGGCGTCCACGACGGAGGTCAGCACGCTGTCCCGGTGCTTGGCGTCGATCGCGGCGATCCGGCGGCGCTGCATCGCCGCCGCGATCTCGGGGGCGTACTCGATCCGGGTCGGCTGCGCCGAGAACACGTCGATGCCGACCGGGGCGCACTCGGCGGAGAGCATCCGGGTCAGCGCCTCTCCGACGGCCTCCGCGTCGCGCAGGGTCGGGGCGTCCTCGTGGAAGGCGTCGGCCGGGAGCTGGGAGAGGACCCGGGCCATCGCCGCCTCGACCTGCTCGCGCAGGTACTCCTCGTGCCCCTCGACGCCGAGCGCGGCGCGGACGGTGTCCCGGATGCGCCAGACCACGAGGACGACGACACGGAGGGCTGTGCCCTTGGCATCGACGCAGGAGAGCGGCTCGCTGCGCCAGTGGCGGAGCCTGACGTCGACCCGGCGGCGCAGCAGGAGCGGGCTGGTCCAGACGAGACCGGTACGGCGGACGGTCCCGCGGTAGTCGCCGAAGAGCGTGAGGACCCAGGCGTAGCCGACCCGGCCGCGGCCGAGGCCGCCGAGGGCGAACAGCGTGGCCAGGACACCGAGGGCAAGGAGCGCCCACTGGCCGAGGTGGATGCCCTGGTACGGACGCGGGGGCAGCCGGAGCATCCGCGCGAGCTGCTCGGGCACGGCCCCGGTCCACCAGAGGACCGCGGCGCACCCCGTGAGCGCCAGGGCCCCGCCGAGTACCCCGATCCACCCGGGCAGCACCGGCCCGTCCCGCTCGACCAGCTTGGGGTCGGCGGTGGGCGCGGGGCGGGAGGCCTTGGGCCGGGTGGGCGCGGGGATGGTGGCCTTGCCCTTGGCCTTGGTCTTGGCGTGCGGGGTGGGCGGGGACATGGCGACGGTGGCGGGGCCGCCGTCGTCCTCACCCGTGTCGGCCTCGCCGCCGCCGGGATCGGACTGGTCGCGGAAGAGCAGGTGCACGGGGATCGACCCGGTGGTCTCGGCCCCGATCACGTTCTTCCGCCGCACCAGGGGCCGCGCGGCGGGCTGCGGCTCGACGGAGACACCGGCGACGGGGACGGTGGCGACGGGGACCTCGGCCGCGACGGGCAGGGCCACGACCCCGACCTCTCCCCGCACGATCCGCCGCGGATCGGGCGCCTGGGCGGGGTTGAGGGGGGAGGTGGGGAGCGGCCCCGGCTTGGGCGCGGGCGCCGGGGCGGGAGCGGCCGGGGTCACGGGGGCGGGCGCGCCGGGGCTCGTCGGCAGGGGGGCCGGCGAAGGCGTGGCGGAGTTGGAGGCGGGGGCGCCGACGGGGGCAGGGGCTGAGTCGCGGGCGGAGGCAGCCGCGGAGGCGGAGGCCGTGCCGCGTTCGGTGGCCGGGCCTCGCGGGGCGGTGGCGGCGGGTGCGCTCGCCGCGACGGCCCCACGCGCCGGACCACGCACCACGCCCGGCTCGGGCGTCACCCACTGCGCGGCCGAGGGCGTAGCGCCGACGGCACCCGCCAGACGGAACCCACCCCCCGGCGCCCCGAAACGGGCACCGTCGGGGGTGCGGGGGCCACCGGAGGCACCGGAGACGCCGGAGGATCGAAGGGTGCCGGGCGCGCCGGAGACGTCGGCGGTACCGGAGACACCGGGAGTGCCGGAGGCGCTGGAGGCGCCGGGGATGCCGGGCGCGCCGGCGGTACCGGAGACACGGGGAGTGCTGGAAGCGCTGGAGGCGCCGGGGATGCCGGGCGCGCCGGCGGTACCGGAGACACCGGGAGTGCTGGAGACGCCGGAGACGCCGGGGATGCCAGGCGCGCCGGAGATGCCGGCGGTACCGGAGGCACGGGGGGTGCCTGGGGTGCCAGGGCTGCCGGAGGCGCCGGAAGTGCCAGGGGTGCCGGCCGCACCGGCGGCGCCGAGCGTGCCGGAGGTTCCGGAGAGGCCCGAGACGCCGGGAGTGCCTGAGGGAGCAGCGGTGTCGGGTGCGGCGGGAGGCCCTGAGGCGGTCGGTGCTTGACGGCTCGTCACCGTACCGGCGCCGGTGGCGGCGCTCTCGGGGCGCGGCCCGGCGGTGCGCGGCGCGGACTCCCCCGGAGCCGTCGCGACGCGTGCGCCCGGCGAGGACGGGGCCGTGGGTGTCACGGCGGCGGCTCCCGGGCTCGTGGGCGGGGTGGCCGACGGCGCCGGGCCACCGGTCGGGGCGGAAGCCGGGGTGGCCGACGGGGCCGCGACCGCGCCGGACTCCGTGACCGCCCCCGCCCGTTCCTGGCCGACCCGCGCCTGCCCCGCCTCCCGTTCGGCGGACGCCCCCTCCGGGTGCTCCGTGCCCGGCTCCGGCGGGTGACCCGCCGGTCTCGGGGCGCGCGGCTCCGTCGACAGACGGCGGGCCGTCCGGGCCGCGTCACGGCTGGCCGCCGCTCCCGAGTCCGGGTTGGGGGTCGTTGCGGTCATGGAGTCCACCTCATGCTCTCGGGGTCATCGGAACAAGCGCCGCCAGGTCTCCGGGCCCGGGTAGCCGTCGGCCGCACCGCCGCGCCATCCCTGTGCCCGCTGGAACGCCTCGACATTGCGACGGTCCGCCTCGCTCCAGCGCGGACCGGGACCCGACAGGTAGTGCTTGCCGTAGCCCCGCTTCACCAGCTGTTTGCCCAGCTTCTCCACATATGCGTTGGATTGGCCCGGACGGAAGTAGCCACGCCCGGGAAAGCCCGGCACATTCGCGCTCGAACCCCCCGAACCACTCGAACCGCCGATGCTCCGCCCCTGGCCCGACACCAGCAGGCGCCATGTCTGCGGCCCCGGCAGCCCGTCCGCCTCCGCGCCCTTCCAGCCCTGCGCCTGCTGGAACGCCTGCGTCGCCCGCCGGTCCGCCTCGCCCCAGCGCGGGCCGGGGCCCTGGCTGTAGTACTTCTTGCCGCCGCGCTGCACGAGCAGCTTCCCGAGCTGGGTGACGTACGCGTTGTTCGCGCCGGGCCCGAACATCTCCGGGCCCGGGTAGGGCGTGGCCTGCGTGGCCGAGCCGGCTCCGCCGCTGCCGCCGCTCACGACGCCCTTGTAGCGGTAGGCGACGTAGCGGTCGGAGTTGTTCCAGTACGCCAGCGGCGTCGCCTGGCGGCGGGTCCGCGGCTTGGTCTGCTCGTACGCGATGTACGAGGTGTGGGTGTAGTCGGTCCAGCCGCCGAAGATCGTGACGTGCGAGCCCTTGGTCGGGTTGGCCGGGTTGTGGAAGAGCAGGATGTCGCCGGGCTGCAGCTCGGTGCGGTCGATCTTCTCGCCGAAGCGGTCCAGGCTGCCGGTCCACTCGTTGCCGCGCAGGTTCCACGCCATCGAGATGTAGCCGGAGCAGTCCTGGCGGTAGCCGTCGGACCAGTACCGCTCCATCGAGTACGGGACCTGGGCACCGACCCAGCGCTTGGCGCGGTTGATGATCTCGGCCCGGGTGCTCTTCCGCAGGGCCTCGGTGGAGATCTGACTGTTCGTCGGGGTCGCCCCGGTGGCCGGCCGGCCACCGGGACCGGGTGCTCCCTGGCAAGGGCCCCCGCCCCCCAGCGGCCGGTCGTCCGCCCGGCCAGCCCCGGCCACGGCACGTAT
>NZ_JBEZNQ010000073.1:0-37082 GCF_040653315.1 Streptomyces sp. NPDC047981
TCCACCCCGAAGGGCTTCATCGTTCGACTTGCATGTGTTAAGCACGCCGCCAGCGTTCGTCCTGAGCCAGGATCAAACTCTCCGTGAATGTTTACTCGGCCAGTGAACTAGCACAGCCGGTTGAACACCACGAGAGCGGAACGATCGGTCGGAATAGGACCGGTCGTTCACAGCGTCCTCGCTGTGTGCCACCCCGGAGGGTGGACTTTTTCAAAGGAACCTCGACCATCCGAAGATGGACGGGGTATCAACTAATCTGGCGTTGATTTTTGGCACGCTGTTGAGTTCTCAAGGAACGGACGCTTCCTTTGTACTCACCCTCTCGGGCTTTCCTCCGGGCTTTTCCCTTCGGTCTTTCGTGTTTCCAACCTTACCAGATCCTTTTCCGTTCCGTTTCCGGTTCGGATTTTGTTTCCGGTGGCCTGTTGGCTGCCTTTGCCTTTCGGCGTGTTCACTACTTTAGCCGAATTCCCCGGCGACTCATAATCGAGCCTTTCGGAACAGATTTCGGCATGCCGAAAACCGCACCCCTTGGGGTTCGTCGTAGGTAGTGGATGGCCGCTCCGAGGTGCTTGAACAAGCACTGCCCGTTTCAAGCGGCTCGCCTACGTTAGGCGTCCGAAGCACCCGAGTCAAGTCGGGTCAAGAGGACCTCTTGCGTGGCGCGTGGGCCCGGTAGGGGCTCACCGTCGGGTCCTCGTCGATCCAGAAGCGCCAGGGGTGGGGCGCGCCGTCCCCTCCTACTCCTGTGCGGGGGCCGTTGCGGACCTGGTCAGGGGCGGGTGGGGTGCCGGTGAGGAGCGAGAGGGGGGAGTCCGGGCCGGCGCAGGTGTCCGTGCCGTTGAGGGAGAGGGAGACGTCCAGAGCCGTTGCCAGGCGGGCGGGGCCTTTGGCGAGTTCCGTGTCGTATCGGGCCGAGAGCCGTCGGGTGCGGGCCTCCTCCACGCCGGTCAGGACGCGGCCCGCGCGCAGCAGGACCCCGCTCGCCCGGCCCTCGGGACCGCACACCAGGTTGAGGCAGTGCCACATGCCGTAGGTGAAGTAGACGTACGCGTGTCCCGGTGGGCCGAACATGACCGCGTTGCGGGCGGTGCGGCCGCGGAAGGCGTGCGAGCCGGGGTCGATCTCACCGGCGTACGCCTCGACCTCCGTGAGGCGGAGCTCGATGCGCCCTGTGGGTGACGTACGGACGAGAGTGCGGCCGAGGAGGTCGGGGGCGACCTCCAGGACGGGTCGGTCGAAGAAGGCCCGCGGGAGCGGCGTACGGTCGGGGCTCTCGCTCATGGCGTCCGAGCGTACGGGGAACCGGCTACGGTCGTCGCGCGTATGTAGAGGTCAAGGCCAAGCAGGTCCAAGAGGGAGTGTTCATGGGATTCAAGAAGCTGCTCGCGAGCCTGGGCGCCGGCGGCGCGTCCGTGGAGACGGTGCTCACCGAGGAGAACGTCGTTCCCGGTGGTGTGGTCCAGGGCGAGGTGCGGATCCAGGGTGGTTCGGTCGATCAGCAGATCGAGGGGCTGTCCGTCGGGCTGCAGGCGCGGGTCGAGGTCGAGGGCAACGACCAGGAGATCAAGCAGGACATCGAGTTCCTGAAGGTCCGGCTCGGCGGTGCCTTCACGGTGCAGGCCGGTGCCGTGCACGTGGTGCCGTTCGGTTTCGAGATTCCCTGGGAGACGCCGGTCACGGCCATCGCGGGACAGCAGCTGCGTGGGATGAACATCGGTGTGACCACCGAGCTGGAGATCGCCCGTGCGGTGGACTCCGGCGACCTGGACCCGATCAACGTGCACCCGCTGCCGGCGCAGCAGGCGATCCTGGACGCCTTCATCCAGCTGGGCTTCCGCTTCAAGAGCGCGGACATGGAGCGCGGGCACATCCGCGGGACCCGGCAGAAGCTGCCGTTCTACCAGGAGATCGAGTTCTTCCCGCCGCAGCAGTACCGCGGGCTCAACCAGGTCGAGGTCAGCTTCGTCGCGGACGACCGCGAGATGGACGTCGTCCTGGAGATGGACAAGAAGCCGGGGCTCTTCAGCGAGAGCAGCGACTCGTTCCGGGCCTTCAAGGTCGGTCTGAACGACTTCCACACCACCGACTGGGCCGCATACCTCAACCAGTGGCTCGCCGACGTCGGTGGCAAGCGCAACTGGCTCTAGGCTCGGCCTCGTACAGCAGGTCTGGCGATTTCGGAGGTACGGACGTGGCCGAGGGGAAGAGGGCGCCGCTCCCTCATGACTTCCATCCGCCGGTGCCGGCGTTCACCGTGGTGAGCGACGACATCGTGCCGGGCGGAGTACTGAAGGACGCGCAGGTGTACGCCGAGGGGAACACCTCGCCGCAGCTGCGGTGGGAGGGGTTCCCGGCGGAGGCGAAGAGCTTCGCCGTGACCTGCTTCGATCCGGACGCGCCGACGGGCAGCGGTTTCTGGCACTGGGTGCTGTTCGACATCCCGGTGTCCGTCACCGAGCTGCCGACCGGTGCGGGGTCGGGGTCGTTCCCGGGGCTGCCGGCGGGTGCCGTGCACGTCCGGAACGACTACGGCTCGCGGGACTTCGGGGGTGCCGCTCCCCCGGCCGGCGACGGTCCGCACCGGTACGTCTTCACCGTGTTCGCCGTGGACCGGGAGAAGCTCGGTCCGGACGCCGACGCCTCGCCCGCGGCGGTCGGTTTCCATCTGCGGTTCCACGCGCTGGCGCGCGCCCAGCTGATCGGCGAGTACGAGATCCCGGCGTAGCCGTCCCCGTGGGGCGCAGTTGAGCGTTCGTCTGTTGTTTGCCCGCTTCTGGTCTTGGAGAGATCAGAAGCGGGCATCTTTCGTTGCACGGTAATTGCGTTGTCCAACCCGGCGCGCCCGGCCACAGTTGATCCAAGCCCGGAGCCCCGCAACGGGGCTGGGCCGGCACACGGGAGGTGGGCACAATGCGGGACACGCTGGTACTGAACGCGAGCTTCGAGCCGCTGTCGACGGTCACACTCAACCGTGCGGTGGTGCTTGTCCTCCAGGACAAGGCCGTCGTCGAGCAGGAGCATCCCGAGCTGCGAATGCGTGGTGCCGCTGTCGACATTCCCGTGCCGCGGGTCATCAGGCTCTGCCGCTACGTCCGGGTGCCGTTCCGAAGACAGGCTCCGTGGTCGAGGCGGGGTGTGCTGGTCAGGGACCAGCACCGGTGCGCGTACTGCGGGCGGCGGGCGACGACCGTGGACCACGTGGTGCCGCGGGCCCAGGGTGGTGGGGACAGCTGGCTGAACACGGTGGCGTCCTGCGCCGAGGACAACCACCGCAAGGCCGACCGTACGCCGGAGCAGGCGGGGATGCCGCTGCTGCACGAGCCGTTCGTGCCGACTCCGGCGGACGCGATGCTGCTGGCCATGCGGGCCGGTGAGCGGTCCGAGCTGCCGGAGTGGCTGGCCGGTTCGGCGGCGTGACCCCGTAGGGGTGTGGTGTGCGGGCCCGTCTCCCTGGGTGGGAGCGGGCCCGTTGTCGTCAGCGGAGCAGGAGCTGGACGATGGCGACCGTGCCGATGGCGACGATGACGCCGCGCAGGACCGTGGGCGGGAGGCGGCGGCCGACCTTGGCGCCGATCTGGCCGCCGATGGCGGAGCCGACGGCGATGAGGACGACGGCGGTCCAGTCGAACTCGGCGACGAAGAGGAAGAAGAGCGCGGCGATGCTGTTGACGATCGCGGCGAGGACGTTCTTGACGGCATTGAGGCGCTGCAGGCTGTCCGCCAGGAGCATGCCCATCAGGGCGAGGTAGATGATGCCCTGGGCGGCGGTGAAGTAGCCGCCGTAGACGCTGGCGAGGAGCAGTCCGGTCATGAGGAGCGGGCCGCCGTCGGGGTCGCCCTCCTTGCCGTCGCGTGCGCGGCGGTCCTGGACGGCCTTGGAGAGCCGGGGCTGGAGGATGACGAGGAGCAGGGCGAGGGCGACGAGGACGGGGACGATGGTCTCGAACGCCCGGGGCGGGAGCATCAGCAGGAGGACGGCTCCGCCGAGTCCGCCGATCGCGGCGACGGTGCCGAGGCGCAGGACGCGGCGGCGCTGGCCCTTGAGTTCCTCGCGGTAGCCGATGGCTCCGCTGATGGAGCCGGGGATGAGGCCGAGGGCGTTGGAGACGGTTGCGGTCACCGGAGGGAGTCCGGTGAGGAGGAGGACGGGGAACGTGATGAGCGTTCCCGATCCGACGATCGTGTTGATGGTGCCGGCTCCGATGCCGGCCGCGAAGACTGCCAGGACTTCCCAGATGGACAACGCCATCTCCTTACAGGATCAGTGGCTCGCCTCCCCGCCCTGACGTCCGTCGGGGTCGAGGGGCTCGCACCGATCATGCACGATTACGTGTACGTGTCAGTCAACCGGGGGCGCTTCGCGGCGTTCGGTCTCACTGCCCGTACGGCTGCCCGGCACCGCTCCGGTGTTGAAGCCGGGCGTGCCACCGCCGAGGTTGCCGAAGGCGCCGGAGAGGCCCTTGAGGGCGTCGCCGATCTCGCTGGGCACGATCCAGAGCTTGTTGGCGTCGCCCTCGGCGATCTTCGGGAGCATCTGGAGGTACTGGTACGAGAGGAGCTTCTGGTCCGGGTCGCCGGCGTGGATGGCCTCGAAGACCGTACGGACGGCCTGGGCCTCGCCCTCGGCGCGCAGGGCGGCGGCCTTGGCCTCGCCCTCGGCGCGGAGGATCGCGGACTGCTTCTCGCCCTCGGCGGTGAGGATCTGGGACTGGCGGATGCCTTCGGCGGTGAGGATCGCGGCGCGCTTGTCGCGGTCGGCGCGCATCTGCTTCTCCATCGAGTCCTGGATGGAGGTCGGCGGCTCGATGGCCTTGAGCTCGACGCGGTTGACGCGGATGCCCCACTTGCCGGTGGCCTCGTCGAGGACGCCGCGCAGGGCGGCGTTGATCTCCTCGCGGGAGGTGAGGGTCCGCTCCAGGTCCATGCCGCCGATGATGTTGCGCAGGGTGGTGACGGTGAGCTGCTCGATGGCCTGGATGTAGCTGGCGACCTCGTAGGTCGCGGCGCGGGCGTCGGTCACCTGGTAGTAGATGACGGTGTCGATGTTGACGACGAGGTTGTCCTGGGTGATCACCGGCTGGGGCGGGAAGGGGACGACCTGCTCACGGAGGTCGATCCGGTTGCGGATCGAGTCGATGAACGGGACGACGATGTTCAGGCCCGCGTTGAGCGTGCGGGTGTAGCGGCCGAAGCGCTCGACGATCGCGGCGCTCGCCTGCGGGATGACCTGGATCGTCTTGATCAGGGCGATGAAGACAAGCACCACCAGAATGATCAGGACGATGATGATGGCTGACATCGTGTTCCCTGTGCCCTTCGCTGCCGGTTCGCTGGCGTTGTGCCGGATGTGCCGGGTCGATCCGAGTCGATCCGAGTGATCTGCGGGTTCTGCGTGATCTGATGATCGAGTTTCCCAGAACGCGGCTCGTGGTGTTGGGCGTTCGGGCAAGAGACGCGATGGTCACATGACCACGGCGGTCGCTCCGTCGATCTCGACGACGTCGACCTGGTCGCCCGGTTCGAAGCTCTGACCGGCGTCGAGCGCGCGCGCCGACCAGACCTCGCCGGCGAGCTTGATGCGGCCGCCGCCGCCGTCGACCCGTTCCAGGACGACCGCCTGACGGCCCTTCAGGGCGTCGATGCCGGTGGCGTGCCGGGGTGGTCCGCTGCGGTGCTTGGCCGCGATCGGGCGGACCACGGCGAGCAGCGCGACGGAGACGACCACGAAGACGATCACCTGCGCGACGATGCCGAAGCCGAGAGCCGCCGTCACGGCTCCGGCGATCGCTCCGACGGAGAACATGCCGAACTCGGGCATCGCGGTGAGGACGAGCGGAATGCCCAGTCCCACGGCGCCGATCAGCCACCAGACCCATGCGTCGATGTCCACATGGTCATGGTAGGGCGGCGGGGTGGAGTCGGACAGGGCGCAGAGCTGTGCGGTCTCGGCTCCCGGGTTCCGACTCCCTTGCGATTCCCGCTACTTCAGCGGCAGGCCCTGGGCGGTGTAGCGGTCGCCGTTGCGCTCGACGACGAGCGGGAGGCCGAAGCAGAGGGAGAGGTTGCGGGAGGTGAGCTCGGTCTCCATCGGTCCCGCGGCGAGCACCTTGCCCTGACGGATCATCAGGACGTGGGTGAAGCCGGGCGCGATCTCCTCGACGTGGTGCGTGACCATGATCATGGAGGGGGCGTACGGGTCGCGGGCGAGCCGGCCGAGGCGGCGGACGAGGTCCTCACGGCCGCCGAGGTCGAGACCGGCGGCGGGCTCGTCGAGGAGCAGGAGCTCGGGGTCGGTCATCATCGCGCGGGCGATCAGGGTGCGCTTGCGCTCGCCCTCGGAGAGGGTGCCGAACTTGCGCTCCAGGTACTCGGTCATGCCGAGGCGGTCGAGGAAGGCGCGGGCGCGCTGCTCGTCGACGGCGTCGTAGTCCTCGTGCCAGGTGGCGGTCATGCCGTACGCGGCGGTGAGGACGGTCTCGAGCACGGTCTGGCGCTTGGGGAGCTTCTCGGCCATGGCGATGCCGGCCATGCCGATGCGGGGGCGGAGGTCGAAGACGTCGACCTTGCCGAGCTGCTCGTCGAGGATCTTCGCGGAGCCCTTGGTGGGGAAGAGGTAGCTGGAGGCGATGTTGAGGAGGGTGGTCTTGCCGGCGCCGTTGGGGCCGAGGATGACCCAGCGCTCGCCCTCCTTGACCGACCAGGAGACATCGTCCACCAGAGCCCGTCCGTCGCGGACCACGGATACGTCCACCAGCTCCAGTACATCGCTCATGAGCGCGTTGTCTCCCCTTGCGGTCGAGTCGTGTCGTCGCCTTGCGCCGGTGGGCGCGGCGTCCAGGGAAAACCTACGCCACTGCCGGAGCGGGCCGGTCCTTAGGTCCGGATACTTCCCTGTAACGGCGCGGGGAGGCCGTGGGGCGCCCCTACGCTGGGGGCATGCTTTCGGAACCACGCTCAGGACGGCTGGCCGCTTGGGGCAATGCCCTGTTGGCCGGATCGGTGTCGCCGGACGACGCGGCGCTGGCCATTGTCGGGGACGACGCGGTGCACCGCGTGGAGGGACTGCCGGGCGAGGCGGGGCCGGTCGGCCTGACCCTCGCGCTCGGACGGCTGCGGCGGCTCGGGGTGACCGGGTGGCGGGTGGCGCTGCCGGCGCCGGGGCATCCGCTGGGGCTGAGCGGGCCGCCGGACTTCAACGCGCGGGCGCTGGAGGCGGAGGAGGCGGTGGTCGGTTTCGGCGCGCCGTACGGCCTGGTGCCGGAGGTCACGGAGGCGGGTCCGGCGGGTGACGTGCACGTCGAGGTGGTCTGGCGGTGCCTGACCGTGCGGGAGGCGCCGCCTGCGGACGTGCCGTCGCTCGGTGAGGCGGAGCGGGAGCTGGCGGAGGCGCTGCGCGAGGCGACGGCGGTCCTGACCAAGCTGGACGTGGCGGCCTCGGGCCCGATGGCGGAGGCGGCGCGGGACGCGTACCGGGCGCGGGCGGAGGCGGGCCGCGAGGTGCTGGCCCCGGGCTATCCGGCGCGTGCGGTACGGGTCCTGGAGCTGGCCCAGCGGATCGGCCTGCTGATCGACCTGGCGTACGACCACGGGCACGGGGGCGCGGTGAGCGCCTCGGAGATGGCGGCGCGGGGGGCGGCGTTGCGCCCGGTGGAGCGGGTGGCCCGGAGGGCGCAGGTGGCCGCGTACAACGCGTACGTGGAGGAGCGGGAACGCGAGCGGTGAGGCCGCCTCGTCGAGATCGGGGCCGACGGGGGTACTGAGCGGGCCTCACGGTCGGCGGGGCGCGACGCCGACGGGCGGGGTCCGGGCGGCGGTGTCCTGGAAGCGTGCGTGCGCCGGTCGGTTTCGGTCGCCCCGCCCGCGTCGAGAGCGGGGCGGCCCGGACATGGAGCAGCCCGGCCGCCGGGGGGATCGTCCGGGGCCGGGCTGGGCGGTGGGTCGTCAGTGGTTGACGGAGCCGTTGCCGAACGCCGGGTTGAGCAGGCCGATCACGTTGACCGTGTTGCCGGTGGCGTTCACCGGGATGTGGACCGGGACCTGCACGAGGTTGCCGGAGCCGACGCCCGGCGAGTTGAGGGCCTTGCCGTCCGCGTCCGCGCCGTGGGCGGAGGCGACACCCGCACCGGCGGCGACGATGCCGCCCGCGACGAGGGTGAGGGCAGCGGCCTTCTTCAGGTTGTTCACTTCAGGATCCTCCTGGTCTTCGCTGCGGCCGGGCGGCGCAGCACGCCATGGAGAACGCCCCCGCGTCCGCCGGGTTGCGCCGAACGGGGGACATGCACCCGACGGTATGACGATGGGAACGGAGGTACCCCTCCCGTGCCCCTTCCGTCACACCCATCACGCTCACCCCGCCCGCCCCGCCCGTCACATCCGCCTCGGCGGCTCAGCGGCTCAGGCCGTGCCGTACCGCCCACAGCGCGGCCTGCGTACGGTCCGCCAGGTCGAGCTTCATCAGGATGTTCGAGACATGGGTCTTGACCGTCTTCTCCGAGAGGACCAGCGCCCGGGCGATCTCCCGGTTCGACCGGCCGTCGGCGATCAGGCCGAGCACTTCCTGCTCCCGCTCCGTGAGCGTGCTTCCGCGCCCCGTGCCGCCGTGGCCCTCCTCCTGGGAGAGCAGCGCCGTCGCCACCTCCGGCTGGAGCAGCACATGACCCGCGTGGACGGAGCGGATCGCGCCGGCCAGGGCGTCCGGGTCCACGTCCTTGTAGACGTACCCCGAGGCGCCGGCGCGCAGGGCGGGGACGACGGTGCGCTGCTCGGTGAAGCTGGTGACGATCAGGACCTTCGCCGGGTTCGCCAGCTCGCGGAGCTTGCGCAGTGCCTCGATGCCGTCCATGCCGGGCATCTTGACGTCCATCAGGATCACGTCGGGCCGCAGCTCCTCGGCCCGCGCGACGCCCTCGGCTCCGTCGGAGGCCTCCCCGACGACCTCTATGCCGTCCTGGACCTCCAGAAAGGTCCGCAGGCCGCGCCGGACCACCTGGTGGTCGTCGACGAGCAGGACGCGGATGACGGTGTCAGCCACCGGGAACCTCCATCTCGATCGTGGTGCCGCGGCCCGGCTCCGACGTCACGGTGAGGGCGCCTCCGGCGCCGCTCGCCCGGTCCCGCATGGAGACCAGGCCGAGGTGCCGGCCCGCCCGGCGGACCGTGCGGGGGTCGAAGCCCTTGCCGTCGTCGGCGACGGTGAGCAGGGCGCCCTGGCCGTGCCGGACCAGGGAGACGCAGACCCGCTCCGGCTCCCCGTGCCGCAGCGCGTTGTGCAGGGCCTCCTGGGCGACCCGGAGCATGGCCTCCTCCTGGGCGGCCGGCAGGGCCCGCACCCCGGAGCTCTCGAACGTGACCCGGGCGGTGTGCGCTCGGTCCAGGACCTGGATCTGCGTGCGCAGCGTGTGGACCAGGCCGTCCTCGTCGAGCGCGGCGGGGCGCAGCTCGACGACGGCGGCGCGCAGCTCGTCCGCGGCCTCGGCGGCGAGCACGGCGACCTGCTGGAGCTCGCCCTTGGCGCGGACCGGGTCACGGTCGACGAGGGCGGCGGCGGCCTGGGCGGTGAGCCGGAGCGAGAAGAGCTTCTGGCTGACCGCGTCGTGCAGCTCGTGGGCGAGCCGCGAGCGCTCCTCGGCGATGGTGAGTTCGCGGCTCCGCTCGTAGAGCCGGGCGTTGGTCAGGGCGATCGCGGCGTGCTGGGCGAGGATCGACAGCAGCTCCTCGTCCTGCTCGGTGAAGCCGCAGCCGCCCTCCGGCTTGGGGCAGCGCTTGTTGGCGAGGAACAGGGCGCCGATGGTCTCCTCGCCGTCCTGGATGGGCAGGCCGAGGAAGTCGGACATGTCCGGGTGGGCGGACGGCCAGCCCTCGAAGCGGGGGTCCTTGCGGACGTCGGCGAGCCGCTCGGGCTCGGCCTTGTGGAGCATCGCCGCGAGGATGCCGTGCTGGCGGGGCAGCGGGCCGATCGCCCGCCACTGCTCGTCGCTGACGCCGTCCACGACGAACTGGGCGAAGCCGCCGTGGTCGTCCGGGACGCCCAGCGCCGCGTACTCCGCATCGAGGAGCTCGCGGGCGGAGGCCACGATCGTCTTGAGGACGTCGCGGACCTCCAGATGGCGGCTCATCTCCAGGAGCGCGGTGCTCACGGCGGCGAGGCCGGAGCTCGGTCGGTGACTCATGGATCAACCGTACCGGTGGGTTGTGACAGTCCGTATCCGTCCGGAGACGGCGCTCTCCTAGGACCACGGGACTAGGCCGAAGTGCCTTGTGCGGTCGGGGCCCGCGGCCGAGGCGACGGCCGGTGGGGCGGTCGGAGGCTGGAGCCATCGCCCGGAGAAGGGCGGGACGAGAAGGACGAGAGGGGATGGCTGTCATGAGCGTCGCGATCATCACGGGGGCGTCGAAGGGTCTTGGGCGGGCGCTGGCGTGGGCGCTTGCCGAGCGGGGCTGGGACCTGGTGCTCGACGCGCGGACGGGTCCGGTGCTCCAGGAGAGTGCGGCGGCGGCACGCGCGCGTGGGGCGCGGGTCGTGGCGCTGCCCGGGGACGTGACCGACGCGGCGCACCGCCGGGAGCTGGTGGCGGCCGCGCGGGAGCTGGGCGGGCTCGATCTGCTGGTGAGCAACGCGAGCGCGCTGGGGGCCGAGCCGTTGGTGCGTCTTGAGGCGCTGGCGCCGGACGGCCTGCGGGCGGCCCTGGAGACCAACGTGGTGGCCGCCCTTGCTCTCGTACAGGAGGCGTTGCCGCTGCTGCGGGAGAGCGGGGCGGGGACGGTCGTGGCGGTGAGTTCCGACGCGGCGGCTGAGGCGTACGAGACGTGGGGCGGTTACGGGGCGTCGAAGGCGGCGCTCGACCAGCTGGCGGCGGTGCTGGCCGTCGAGGAGCCCGGGCTGCGGGTGTGGGCGGTGGACCCGGGGGACATGGCGACGGATCTGTACGCGGCGGCCGTCCCCGGCGACGGGGACTCCCGGCCGGCTCCGGAGTCGGTGGTGCCGGGGTTCCTGGCGCTGCTCGACGCCCGGCCCGCCAGCGGGCGGTACGCGGCGGCGGAACTCGTGCCCGTCGGGGCTGCCGGGGTGCTCGGGGCGGAGGGCGGCCGGTGAGCGTCCTGGAGAGCCTGGGGGTGCCCGCGGAGCTGTCGGCCCGGGTGCCGGCCGAGCAGCGCGGCGCGGGGCGGGGCCGGGACGATGTGCGGCTGCTGGTGTCGCGGGGCACGGAGGTGTCGCACCACGCCTTCCGCGAGCTGCCGGGGCGGCTGCGGGCCGGGGACGTGCTCGTCGTGAACACGAGTGCGACGCTGCCGGCCGCGGTGACCGGGCGGCTCGGCGCGGAGGGCGGCGGGGAGCCGGTCGTCGTACATTTCTCGACGCGTGGGGAGGACGGCCGCTGGGCGGTCGAGCTGAGGGCGCCGGACGGGCGGGGCAGCACCCGGCCGCGGCCCGGCGGTCCGGTGGGGGCGGTCGTACGGCTGCCGGGAGGGGCCGGTCTCGTCCTGGACGGGCCGCTGGCCCCGGGGGCGGCCCGGCTGTGGTGGGCGCGGGTGGACACGGCCGTACCGGCGCTGCTGGCGCGGTACGGGCGGCCGATCCGTTACGGGTACACGGAGCGGGACCAGCCGCTGTCCGCGTACCAGACGGTCTTCGCGCTGCCCTCCCCCGACGGCGCGGGCTCCGCGGAGATGCCGAGCGCGGGGCGGCCCTTCACGGCGCGGCTCGTGACGGAGCTGGTGAGCCGGGGGGTGCAGTTCGCCCCGCTCACCCTGCATACGGGGGTGGCCTCGGCGGAGGCGCACGAGCCGCCGTACCCGGAGCGGTTCGCGGTGCCGGAGGCGACGGCGCGGCTGGTGAACGCGGCCAGGGCGGGCGGGGGCCGGGCGATCGCGGTGGGGACGACCGCGGTGCGGGCGCTGGAGTCGGCGGCGGACGGGCGGGGCGTGGTGCGGCCCGCGGCCGGGTGGACGGACCTGGTGGTGACCCCGGCGCGCGGGGTGCGCGCGGTGGACGGGCTGCTGACCGGGCTGCACGAGCCGCGGGCCTCCCATCTGCTGATGCTGGAGGCGATCGCGGGGCGGCCCGCGCTGGACCGCGCCTATACCGAGGCCGTACGCGCGCTCTACCTCTGGCACGAGTTCGGGGACGTCCATCTCCTCCTCCCGGAGGAGGGCCCTCACTGAGCGCATTGCGCGAGCAACGGCTGGTGAGTTCGTTACGTGGCCGATGTGAGCCCGCGCATAGGACCCAGGTCACTTACGAAGACCCCTAGTGGTTCCGAAACGGGCAGATGGGGACTGTACGGACGGGTCCCGGGAGGGTGTGGGTGGGCCGTGCACGGGCCCCTGATCCACTACCCGGGATCGTACGTCACACCTTTGCCACAGGATTTTGCTGCCGCTAAGAATTGCGTCCGTCGCCGCCGAGCAGGCGCAGCGCCGCCCGGCCTGAGCGACCCCCTGCGATTCGAAGAGGTAGTCCTGCATGTCCGCGAACACTCCTGGCCACTATCGCCTGAAGAAGACGCACAAGGCTTCCCTTGCCGGTGTCGCCGCCCTTGGCGCCGTCGCCCTCGGCGTCACTCTGGTCCCCGGCAACGCTGCCGCTGAGACCGAGCCCCAGGCGCTGAACAACACCCAGCAGGTCGCTCTCGCCTACGACGCGAACAGCCCGCAGGCCAAGGCGCTGCACACCAGCCTGACCGAGCAGCAGAACGCCATCAGCATCAAGGCCAAGGCGGACGCCGAGGCCAAGGCCGCCGCCGCTGCCAAGGCGAAGGCCGACGCGAAGGCCAAGGCCGACGCGAAGGCGAAGGCCGAGGCCAAGGCGAAGGCCGAGGCGAAGAAGCGCGCCGACGCGAAGGCGGCCGCGAGCCGCGCCGCGGCCCGCAAGCCGGTCTTCGCGAACAACCTCGACGGCTGGATCCGCGAGGCCCTGTTCATCATGGACAAGCACAACATCCCGGGCACCTACGAGGGCATCCACCGCAACATCATGCGGGAGTCCAGCGGTAACCCGCGGGCCATCAACAACTGGGACATCAACGCCATCAACGGCGTCCCCTCGAAGGGCCTGCTCCAGGTCATCTACCCGACCTTCAAGACGTACCACGTCGCGGGTACCAAGTTCGACCAGTACGACCCGGTCGCCAACATCGTCGCCGCCTGCAACTACGCGGCCGACCGCTACGGCTCGATGGACAACGTCAACAGCGCGTACTGAGCCGGCCTGCCGGGCCTCCCGAACAGCAGCGAAAGGGCGGCACCCCCGTACGGGGGTGCCGCCCTTCGGCGTGCCTGTGGTCAGGCGGTGCAGCGGTCAGCCGGTCACTTGCGCATGACCTCGGGCTCGTGGCGGCGCAGCAGGCGCGCCACCGCGAAGGCGCAGACGACGCCGATGAGGATCAGGACGGTGAGGTTGAAGCCCCACTGACCGACCGTGTGGTCCCACAGCGGGTCCAGGTTGGTCGGGTCCTTGTGGTCCCACGGCGGCATCAGGTGCGCGAGGTCGAGGGTCGAACCCGCCGCGGCGATGGCCCAGCGCGAGGGCATCAGCCAGGCGAACTGCTCCAGGCCGGGCGAGCCGTACACCTGGAAGAGGATGCCGGTGAACACGACCTGGACGATCGCGAACATCACGAGCAGCGGCATGGTCTTCTCGGCGGTCTTCACCAGGGAGGAGATGACCAGGCCGAACATCATCGAGGTGAAGCCGAGCGCGATGATCGTGACGCAGAGCTCGACGGCCGGCGGCATGACCAGGCCCTCTTCCGGCAGCTCGCGGGTGGCGAAGCCGATGCCGCAGATGATCACGCCCTGGATGGCGGTGATCACGCCGAGGACGATGACCTTGGACATCAGGTACGCGGAACGGGAGAGGCCGGTGGCCCGCTCACGTTCGTAGATGACCCGTTCCTTGATCAGTTCTCGTACGGAGTTGGCGGCGCCGCTGAAGCACATGCCGACCGCGAGGATCAGCATGATCGTGCCGGCGTCGCCGTTGAAGCGGGAGGGCGGGGTGGGCTTGCCCAGACCGAAGTCGGCCGGGATGACGACCGAGACCGCGCCGAGGACGGCCGGCAGGATCACCATCAGGCCCATGAAGCCCTTGTCGGAGGCGATCACCGAGGAGTACCGGCGGATCAGCGTCCACAGCTGCGAACCCCAGCCCTGCGGCTTGGGCGGCCTGGCCATAGCCTGCTGCGGCACCTGGACGGGCTGGGCGGCGACGGCGTCGATGTCCGCGGCGTACATCTGGTAGTGCTGCGAGCCCTTCCAGCGGCCCGCCCAGTCGTAGTCGCGGTAGTTCTCGAAGGCGGAGAAGACGTCGGCCCAGGTGGAGTAGCCGAAGAAGTTCAGCGCCTCCTCCGGCGGACCGAAGTAGGCCACCGAACCGCCGGGCGCCATCACGAGCAGCTTGTCGCAGAGGCCGAGCTCGGCCACGGAGTGCGTGACGACGAGGACCGTACGGCCGTCGTCGGCGAGGCCGCGGAGCAGCTGCATGACGTCGCGGTCCATGCCCGGGTCGAGGCCGGAGGTCGGCTCGTCCAGGAAGATCAGCGACGGCTTGGTGAGGAGCTCCAGGGCCACGGAGACACGCTTGCGCTGGCCACCGGAGAGGGAGGTGACCTTCTTCTCCTTGTGGATGTCGAGCTTCAGCTCGCGCAGCACCTCGTCGATGCGGGCCTCGCGCTCGGCCTCGGCGGTGTCGCCGGGGAAGCGGAGCTTGGCCGCGTAGCGCAGCGCCTTCTGGACGGTCAGCTCCTTGTGCAGGATGTCGTCCTGCGGGACCAGACCGATGCGCTGGCGCAGCTCGGCGAACTGCTTGTAGAGGCTCCGGTTGTCGTAGAGGACGTCGCCCTCGTTGGCCGGGCGGTAGCCGGTGAGCGCCTTGAGCAGGGTCGACTTGCCGGAGCCGGACGGGCCGATGACACCGATGAGCGACTTCTCGGGGACGCCGAAGGTGACGTCCTTGAGGATCTGCTTGCCGCCGTCGACCGTGACGGTGAGGTGGCGGGCCGAGAAGGAGACCTCGCCGGTGTCGACGAACTCCTCGAGCTGGCCGCCGACCATGCGGAAGGTCGAGTGACCGACACCGACGATGTCGTTGGGGCCGATGAGGACGGAGCCGCCCTTGGCGATCGGCTGACCGTTGACGTACGTGCCGTTGTGCGAGCCGAGGTCACGGATCTCGAAGCGGCCGTCGGGCGTCGCGTGGAACTCGGCGTGGTGGCGCGAGACCTGGAGGTCGGAGACGACCAGTTCGTTCTCGAGCGCGCGACCGATGCGCATGACGTGGCCGAGGGCGAGCTGGTGGAACGTGGTGGGGCTGCGGTCGCCGTAGACCGGTGGCGCCCCCGCGGCGCCGCCGCCCTGGGCGGGGACCTTCTGCGCGAGCTGCTCGACGGGGCCACCCTGCTGGTGCGGGAGGTGCTGCTGCGGGTGCTGCTGCCCCTGCGGAGCCTGCTGCGGCCAGGCCTGCTGCTGCGGCGCCTGGTTCTGGGCCTGCTGCGGCGGGGCCTGATGGGTCGCCCAGTCGGCCTGTGCGCCGGCCTGCTGGGCGTTCGGGGCGGCGTGCGCCGCGGGCTGCTGCGCGGCCTGGGCTCCGGCGGCGAGATTCAGCCGGGGGCCGTCGGTCGCGTTGCCGAGGTGCACCGCGGAGCCGGGGCCGATCTCCATCTGGTGGATCCGCTGCCCCTGCACGAACGTGCCGTTGGTCGAGCCGTGGTCCTCGATGACCCAACTCCGGCCGCCCCAGCTGATGGTGGCGTGTCGCCACGAGACCCTGGCGTCGTCGATCACCAGGTCGCCCTGCGGATCACGTCCCAGGGTGTACGACCTGGACGGATCGAGGGTCCAGGTCCTTCCATTCAATTCCAGTACGAGTTCTGGCACTCCATGCCCCACTATTTGTCCCCCGATGTACCCCCGTCGACGGGGGCTTAGGGATGGCGAACATCGGGGGGAACTATTTCAGGCCGGACCCGTACTCCGAAAGTCGGGCGGTGTGAAGACCCCGCACAGGGGTAGGGCGCTTCCCCACGCCTGGCGGTACCACCCGCTCGTGTCCTGGCGGTATCGCCCGCTCGTGGGGGTATCGCCCGTCCGCCTGACCGCCATCTGTCCGCCACGCGGGACGGGGTGACCGGTGGCACGCCGTGCCCGATACGGTGGAAGCACCATGAGCGCATCGCAGACCTCAGACGTTCCCACTCTTCTCGTCAAGATCTTCGGGAAGGACCGTCCCGGGATCACCGCCGGACTCTTCGACACCCTCGCCGCCTTCTCCGTCGACGTCGTGGACATCGAGCAGGTCGTCTCCCGCGGCCGCCTCGTCCTGTGCGCGCTCGTCACCGAGCCGACCGTCGCCTCCCAGGGGGAGCTCCGGGCGACCGTCCACAGCTGGGCGGAGTCGCTCAAGCTCCAGGCCGAGATCATCTCGGGCACCGGTGACAACCGTCCGCGCGGCGTCGGCCGCTCGCACGTCACCGTGCTCGGGCACCCGCTGACCGCCGAGCAGACCGCCGCCATAACGGCGAGGATCGCCGAGAGCGGCGGCAACATCGACCGCATCTTCCGGCTGGCGAAGTACCCGGTGACGGCCGTCGAGTTCGCCGTCTCGGGCTGCGAGACCGGGCCGCTGCGGACGGCGCTGGCCACCCAGGCGCACGAGATCGGGGTGGACGTGGCCGTGGTCTCGGCCGGGCTGCACCGCCGCGCCCAGCGCCTTGTCGTGATGGACGTGGACTCCACGCTCATCCAGGACGAGGTGATCGAGCTCTTCGCGGCGCACGCGGGCTGCGAGGAGCAGGTCGCCGAGGTCACCGCGGCGGCGATGCGCGGCGAGCTGGACTTCGAGCAGTCGCTGCACGCGCGGGTGGCCCTCCTTGCGGGTCTCGACGCCTCGGTGGTGGACAAGGTCAGGGCCGAGGTGCGGATGACGCCCGGCGCCCGGACCCTGATCCGTACGCTCAAGCGGCTCGGCTACCAGGTCGGTGTGGTGTCGGGTGGCTTCACGCAGGTCACGGACGACCTCAAGGAGCGTCTTGGCCTCGACTTCGCCTCGGCCAACACCCTTGAGGTCGTGGACGGGAAGCTGACCGGCCGGGTCACCGGCGAGATCGTGGACCGGGCGGGCAAGGCGCGGCTGCTGCGCCGGTTCGCGGCGGAGGCGGGCGTGCCGCTCTCGCAGACCGTGGCGATCGGTGACGGCGCGAACGACCTGGACATGCTGAACACGGCCGGGCTCGGGGTGGCCTTCAACGCCAAGCCGGTGGTGCGGCAGGCCGCCCACACGGCGGTGAACGTCCCGTTCCTCGACACCGTCCTGTACCTCCTGGGGATCACCCGCGAAGAGGTCGAGGCGGCGGACGGCGACGAGGACCTGCTGCACTGAGTGCCGCGTACGAACGGGCTCGTACGGACGAGATCTACGGACAGGCTCGTACGGACGGGCTCGTCCCGGCGGCGGAAGGCCCGGTCACCCGAGTGGTGACCGGGCCTTCGGCCTGTCCTGCGCCCCGGCCGGGGCTACGGGCTCAGTCGTGCGGGGCCCAGTAGTCGACCAGGGTGCCCACGCCCGGCTCCACGGACTTCCAGGAGCCCGGGACGGAGAGGACGGAGAAGGCGGAGGTCGGGAAGCCGCCCTTGTTCATCCGGGCCAGCGCGCCCCCTTCGGCCTGGCCCGCGAGGATCTCGGAGAGCGCGTGCATGCCGGGGTTGTGGCCGATGACCAGGAGGGACCGCACCTCGTCGGGGATCTCGTTGAGCACGGCGATCAGCTCGCCGGGCGAGGCCTCGTAGAGCCGCTCCTCGTACACGGTCCTGGGGCGGTGCGGCAGCTCCTGCACGGCCAGCTTCCAGGTCTCACGGGTCCTGGCGGCGGTCGAGCAGAGGGCCAGATCGAAGGTGATCCCGGTGTCGGCGAGCTTGCGGCCGGCGACGGGGGCATCGGTGCGGCCGCGCTCGGCGAGCGGGCGCTCGTGGTCGGACACCTGAGGCCAGTCTGCCTTGGCGTGCCTGAGTAGCACGATGCTGCGGGGTGTATCGACGCTCATGGGTTCCAGCTTCCCATGAAACAGGCCTCCGGGCGCAGGGTGTTGGCCCGCTCGCGGGCGCGCGCGGTCACCACCTCGCGGCGCGCGGAGTCACCACCTCGCGGGCGCGCGCGGTCAGTGCGGCAGCGACTGCTGGATCTGCTCCAGGAGACGGCCGACCGTGGGGTCCGCGCCGGCGGCCGGGCCGCCGCCCGCGCCCGCTATGAGCAGGAAGAGCGCCACGAACGCGGCGACGGGCAGGGCCAGCGCCCACCAGGGCAGCCGGGTGTCGACGCCGCCTGCGGACGGGGACGGGGTCCGGGTGTGCGTACGGGCCGACATGGCCGCCTCCGGGGCTCGGGACGACGTCCGCAGCGGGTGACTGCGGCGTTGTCTCCACGCTACGGAGCGGCGGGCACCCGGCCCATCCGGTGATCCACCTACTTCACCCTGACACTCACCCCCTAGGGGATGGAGGGGTTAACCCCACCACGGGTCGGGCGGTCGGGGATCACGGCGAGGCGATCGTGGCGATGACGGCGATGACGACCGAGATCCCGAGCATCGCGCCGAGCACGAGCAGGAGCTTCTTCTGGCCGTTCTGGGGGTTCGGGTCGAGCACTGGCATGGAGACAGTCTCGCATCTCAGCATTCGTCCTCGACGGTCCGGTCCCGTCCGGCGAGGGTGCCGATGATCATCTGCGGGATCATCAGCCCGGCCATCAGCGCAAGGGGCAGGCCCCAGCCGCCGCTGTGCTGGTAGAGGACGCCGACGAGCAGCGGTCCGGGGATGGAGATGAGGTAGCCGACGCTCTGCGCGAAGGCGGAGAGCCGGACGACGCCGGCGCCGGTGCGCGAGCGCAGCCCGATCATGGTGAGGGCGAGCGGGAAGGCGCAGTTGGAGACGCCGAGGAGCAGCGCCCAGGCCCACGCTCCGGCCGCAGGGGCGAGGTAGAGGCCGCTGTAGCCGACGAGACCGCACAGGCCGAGGGCGATGACGATCGGGCCCTGGGTCTTGAGCCGGGTCGCGAGACCGGGGATGACGAAGGCGAGCGGGACGCCCATGACCATGGTGACGGCGAGCAGCACACCGGCCGTACCGGCGGGGACGCCGGCGTCGCGGAAGATCTGCGGCATCCAGCCCATGGTGATGTACGCGCCGGTGGCCTGGAGGCCGAAGAAGGCGCCGAGCGCCCAGGCGGTGCGGCTGCGGGTGATGCGGAGCGGCGCGCTCGCGGGGGCGCTCCCCCGGTTGGCCTGCTCCGTCGCCGGGACGGTCGTCGCCGACCTCGCCCGGTCGCGTACGAGCGGGATCCAGGGCAGGACCGCGAGGGCGGCGAGGACCGCCCAGAGGCCGAGTCCTGCGCGCCAACTGCCGCCGAGCGCCTCGGTCATGGGCACGGTCGCGGCGGCGGCGAGGGAGGTGCCGAGGGCGAGCGCCATCGAGTAGAGCCCGGTCATGGTGCCGACGCGGCCGGGGAAGTACCGCTTGACGATGACGGGCATGAGGACGTTGCTGACGGCGATGCCCATGAGGGCGAGGGCGCTCGCGGCGAGGAAGCCGACGGTGCCGGAGGCGAAGGGGCGGATCGCGAGGCCCGCGAAGATCGCCGCCATGCCGGCGCAGACGACGGCGGAGGGGCCGAAGCGGCGGGCGAGGCGGGGTGCGGTGATGCCGAAGATCGCGAAGCAGAGCGGCGGCACGGAGGTGAGGACGCCGGCCACGCTGCCGCTCATGTGGAGCCCCTCGCGGACCTCTTCGAGGAGGGAGCCGAGGCTGGTGATGGCGGGGCGGAGGTTGAGCGCGGCGAGCACGAGTGCGACGACGACGAGCCGGGTCACCCAGAGGGCGGGCCGGTCCGGCGCGGGAGAATCCGCGGTGGTGGCGGCCGGGCCATGGGCGGGCAGGGGGACCGGGGTGCGGGCCGGTGGTACGGCGGTCGTGAGGGTGTTCGGCTCGTCAGGCATGGCGCCATCATAGAATCATGGGATGATTGGTTGTCCAATCTGGAACCAATCCGGATCTCGTCCGGCTTCGGTCTCGTCCGGCATCGGCCGGACCGGTCCGGATCTACAGGAAGGTGCTCCATGGCGCTCGGCTCTCCCCGGCGTTCCGGGCTCTCCGATCAGGTGATCGCCGAGCTGCGGAACCAGATCACCTCCGGTGAATGGCCGGTCGGGTCCCGGATCCCGACCGAACCGGAGCTGGTCGAGCAGCTGGGCGTGGCCCGCAACACGGTGCGCGAGGCGGTGCGCGCGCTCGCGCACAACGGCCTGCTCGACATCCGCCAGGGCTCGGGCACCTACGTGGTCGCGACGAGCGAGCTGGCCGGGGTCATGCACCGCCGGTTCGCCGACTCCGACCCCCGGCACATCGCGGAGCTGCGCTCCACGCTGGAGTCCTCGGCCGCCGGGCTCGCGGCGCAGCGGCGCACCGACCGGGACCTGAAGCAGCTGGACGCCCTGCTCGCGGGCCGCGAGGAGGCCTGGGCCTCGGGCGACGCCGAGCGGTTCGTGATCGCGGACGGCGCCTTCCACCACGCGGTGGTGGTCGCCTCGCACAACGAGGTGATGACCGAGCTGTACGCCGACCTCGGCCACGTCCTGCGCCAGTGGCTGCGCGACGACGTGGGGCAGGAGCTGCGGGCGGAGCACCACATGGACCACGCGCGGCTCGTCGAGGCGATCCGGTCCGGGGACGCGGAGACGGCGGCGGCGGAGGCGGCGAGCTATCCGTTCATGTGCCTCAGGGACCTGGGACCGGTGAATCCGGGCCACTCACTCCGGAGCAGGTGAAGCCGGAGCCGGTGACACGGGCGGCGGTGAAGCAGGAGCCGGTGACGCCGACGGCGGTGAAGCCGGAGCCGGTGACACAGGCGGCGGTGACACAGGCGGCGGCAGGAGCGGAGGCGGGTCGGCCGGCTGATGCGTGAGCCAGGCGGACCGGACCTCCTTCCAGCAACGGCCGCTGAGCTGGGCGTAGGCGGCCGGGCCGACATCGACGGGCGCGCTGTCGGTGTCCACGTCCCACCAGCGCTCGCACTCCACGTGCAGCCGGACCCGGTCGGTGGTGGGGTACGGGTTCTGGCAGTGGGCGGTGACGAGGGAGCCCTCGACGACCGTGCGGCAGGAGGCCCCGAAGTTCTCGGCGTCCTGGGCCACCGGAGTCGGTATCTCGTCCGCCGGGGCGGGCTCGGCACGGACCTCGGCGGCGATCGCGAGCCCGGCGAGGAGTGCGGCGGCCGAGGCGAGAGCGGCGGCCCTGCGGTGCGGCGACGCGCGCATGCCCGTACCTCCTCCCCGTCAGTAGCCGGATGTCACGCACTGATCAGTCTGGGGTGGTTCGCCGGAGTTCTCGACTCGGGCGGGGGCCCGCCGACACGCCGAAGGCCGGGCGCCCCCTGACAGGGGCGACCCGGCCTTCCGTACGCCGAACGGGTGAGCGCTCAGGCGCCGATCGCGTGCAGACCGCCGTCGACGTGGACGATCTCGCCCGTCGTCTTCGGGAACCAGTCGGAGAGCAGCGCGACGATGGCACGGCCGGCCGGCTCCGGGTCGGCGAGGTCCCACTCCAGCGGGGAACGGTTGTCCCAGACCGACGCCAGCTCCGAGAAGCCGGGGATCGACTTGGCGGCCATCGAGCCGAGCGGGCCGGCCGAGACCAGGTTGCAGCGGATGTTCTGCTTGCCCAGGTCACGCGCCATGTAGCGGCTGGTGGCCTCCAGGGCGGCCTTGGTCGGGCCCATCCAGTCGTACTGCGGCCAGGCGTACTGGGCGTCGAAGGTGAGGCCGACGACCGAACCGCCCTCGTTCATCAGCGGCAGCAGCGCCATCGTCAGGGACTTCAGCGAGAAGGCCGAGACGTGCATGGCGGTGGCCACCGACTCGAACGGCGTGTTCAGGAAGTTGCCGCCGAGCGCGTCCTGCGGGGCGAAGCCGATGGAGTGGACGACGCCGTCGAGACGGTCGCCGAGGTGCTCGCGCACCTGGCCCTCCAGGCGCGCCAGGTGCTCGTCGTTGGAGACGTCGAGCTCCAGGACCTTGACCTTGTCGGGCTCGGGCAGCTTCTTGGCGATGCGCTCGGTCAGCGTCGGCCGGGGCCAGGCGGTGAGGATGATCTCCGCGCCCTGCTCCTGGGCCAGCTTCGCGGCGTGGAAGGCGATGGAGGACTCCATCAGCACACCCGTGATGAGGATGCGCTTGCCCTCGAGAATTCCGCTCATGGTCAGTGACCCATGCCCAATCCGCCGTCAACCGGGATGACGGCTCCAGTGATGTACGAGGCGTCGTCAGAGGCGAGGAACTTCACCGCGGCGGCGATCTCCTCGGGCTGCGCGTAGCGGCCCAGCGGCACCTGGGACACGATGCCCGCGCGCTGCTCCTCGGTCAGCACCGCGGTCATGTCGGTGTCGACAAAACCGGGGGCGACGACATTGAACGTGATGTTGCGCGAGCCGAGCTCACGGGCCAGCGAGCGGGCGAAGCCGACGAGGCCCGCCTTCGAGGCGGCGTAGTTCGCCTGCCCCGCCGAGCCGAGGAGACCCACGACCGAGGAGATCAGGACGACACGGCCCTTCTTGGCGCGCAGCATGCCGCGGTTGGCGCGCTTGACGACCCGGAAGGTGCCGGTCAGGTTGGTGTCGACGACGGTGGTGAAGTCGTCCTCGCTCATGCGCATCAGGAGCTGGTCCTTGGTGACCCCGGCGTTCGCCACCAGGACCTCCACCGGACCGTGCGTCTCCTCGATCTCCTTGTACGCCTGGTCCACCTGCTCGCCGTCGGTGATGTCGCACCTGACGGCGAGGCAGCCCAGTTCGAGAAGGGCTGCCGGCGGCTCACCGGACCGGTACGTGATCGCGACCTTGTCGCCGGACTCGGCGAACGCGCGGGCGATGGCGAGGCCGATGCCCCGGTTGCCTCCGGTGACGAGAACCGAGCGGCTCAACGGATCACCCTTTCGATCTTTCAACAGCGGTCTGGATACCGAAAACCTATCGGTCCGGTCTTCGGCGTGAGGGATCGGCCCCTGACAGTGGCGTACGAATGTCGCTGTCGGGTCCCTACATAAAGCTCTGGGCGTGGCGGCCCGAAGCGCGACATGATCGGGGTCGACCGGTCTCATACGAACAGGAGACAGCTGTGCCCTCTGGGACCCATTCCATCGACGCGGCCTTCACGGCGCTGCCGCTGCGGGCGCTGGCCGACGCCGCGCTGGCACGCGCGCGTGCCCTCGGCTGCGACCACGCGGACTTCCGGCTCGAGCGGGTGCGCAGCGCCTCGTGGCGGCTGCGGGACGCCAAGCCGTCGGGGTCCTCCGACACCACGGACCTGGGCTACGCGGTGCGGGTGGTGCACGGCGGGGCGTGGGGGTTCGCCTCCGGGGTGGATCTGACCATGGACGGCGCGGCGCGGGTCGCCTCGCAGGCCGTCGCCATGGCGAAGCTGTCGGCCAAGGTGATCGCGGCGGCGGGTTCCGACGAGAGGGTGGAGCTGGCCGAGGAGCCGGTGCACGCCGAGAAGACCTGGATCTCCGCGTACGAGATCAACCCCTTCGACGTCCCGGACGCTGAGAAGAGCGCGCTGCTCGTCGACTGGAGCGAGCGGCTGCTGCGGGCGGACGGCGTGGCGCACGTGGACGCCTCGCTGATGACCGTCCAGGAGAACAAGTTCTACGCGGACACGGCGGGTACGGTCACCACCCAGCAGCGCGTCCGGCTGCATCCGCAGCTCACGGCGGTCGCCGTGGACGGGACGACGGGCGAGTTCGACTCGATGCGGACGATCGCGCCGCCGGTCGGGCGGGGCTGGGAGTACCTGACCGGGACCGGCTGGGACTGGGACGCGGAGCTGGAGTCGATCCCTGGGCTGCTCGCGGAGAAGATGCGCGCGCCGAGTGTGGAGGCGGGGACGTACGACCTGGTGGTCGACCCGTCGAACCTCTGGCTGACGATCCACGAGTCGATCGGCCACGCCACGGAGCTGGACCGGGCGCTGGGCTACGAGGCGGCGTACGCGGGGACCTCGTTCGCCACCTTCGACCAGCTGGGGAAGCTGGCGTACGGCTCGTCGATCATGAACGTGACCGGTGACCGCACGGCCGAGCACGGCCTCGCGACGATCGGGTACGACGACGAGGGCGTCGAGGCGCAGAGCTGGGACCTGGTGAAGGACGGCACGCTCGTCGGCTACCAGCTGGACCGGCGGATCGCGCGGCTGACGGGGCTCGGCCGGTCGAACGGCTGCGCGTTCGCCGACTCCCCCGGGCACGTGCCGGTGCAGCGAATGGCGAACGTCTCGCTGCAGCCGGACCCGGGCGGGCTCTCCACCGAGGACCTGATCGGCGGGGTCGAGCGGGGCATCTACGTGGTCGGCGACCGGTCGTGGTCGATCGACATGCAGCGCTACAACTTCCAGTTCACCGGGCAGCGCTTCTTCCGCATCGAGAACGGCCGGTTGGCCGGGCAGCTGCGGGACGTCGCGTACCAGGCGACGACGACCGACTTCTGGGGCTCGATGGAGAAGGTCGGCGGCCCGCAGACGTACGTCCTCGGCGGCGCGTTCAACTGCGGCAAGGCCCAGCCGGGCCAGGTCGCGGCCGTCTCCCACGGCTGCCCGTCCGCCCTCTTCCGGGGCGTCAACATTCTGAACACCACGCAGGAGGCCGGTCGATGAGCTCCCGTTCCACCAAGCCGCACGAGATCGTCGAGCGGGCGCTCGAACTGTCGCGGGCCGACGGCTGTGTCGTCATCGCCGACGAGGAGTCCTCCGCGAACCTGCGCTGGGCGGGCAACGCGCTCACCACGAACGGCGTCACCCGGGGCCGTACGCTCACGGTCGTCGCGACCGTGGACGGCGCCCAGGGCACCGCCTCGGGCGTGGTCTCCCGCGCGGCGGTCACCGCCGACGACCTGGAGCCCCTGGTGCGGGCGGCGGAGGCCGCCGCCCGGGCCGCGGGGCCCGCCGAGGACGCGCAGCCGCTGGTCGAGGGCGTCGACGCCTCCCCGGACTTCACGGACGCGCCGGCCGAGACCACCTCCGCGGTCTTCACCGACTTCGCGCCCGCGCTCGGCGAGGCCTTCGCCCGCGCCCGGGCCGGTGGCCGCGAGCTCTACGGCTTCGCCCACCACCAGCTGACCTCGACGTACCTGGGGACGTCGACGGGGCTGCGGCTGCGGCACGACCAGCCCAACGGCACGCTGGAGCTCAACGCCAAGTCGCCGGACCGCGCGCGCTCCGCGTGGGCCGGGCGCTCCACGCGGGACTTCAAGGACGTCGACCCGGCGGCTCTCGACGCCGATCTGGCGAAGCGGCTCGGCTGGGCGGAGCGCAGGATCGAGCTGCCGGCGGGGCGGTACGAGACGCTGCTGCCGCCGACCGCGGTGGCCGACCTGCTGATCTACCAGCTGTGGTCCTCGGCGGCGCGGGACGCGGTGGAGGGCCGGACGGTCTTCTCGAAGCCGGGCGGCGGGACGCGCCTGGGCGAGACGCTCTCCCCGCTGCCGCTGACCCTGCGCAGCGACCCGAACGAGCCGGGCCTCGAATCCGCGCCGTTCGTCATCGCGCACGCCTCGGGCGACGACTCCTCCGTCTTCGACAACGGGCTGCCGCTGGCCCGGACGGACTGGGTGCGGGAGGGCAGGCTGGAGCACCTGATCACCACCCGGCACACGGCGGGCCTCACGCGGCTGCCGGTGGCGCCCGGTGCGGGGAACCTGATCCTGGAGGGCGGCGGGGAGCAGTCCCTGGAGGACATGGTCGCCGCCACCGGGCGCGGGCTGCTGCTGACCTGCCTCTGGTACATCCGCGAGGTCGACCCGGCGACGCTGCTGCTGACCGGGCTGACCCGGGACGGCGTCTACCTCGTGGAGAACGGCGAGGTGGTCGGCGAGGTGAACAACTTCCGGTTCAACGAGTCGCCGGTGGACCTGCTGTCGCGGGCCTCGGAGGCGGGCCGGACCGAGAAGACCCTGCCGCGCGAGTGGAGCGACTGGTTCACCCGGGCGGCGATGCCGGCGCTGCGGGTGCCGGACTTCAACATGAGTTCGGTCAGCAAGGGCGTCTGACCCCCATAGACTGGGGTCGGCGTGACGACCATCAATCAAGGAGACCGAAGATCGTGACGGACATCGTCGACGAGCTGAAGTGGCGTGGGCTGTTCGCCCAGTCCACCGACGAGGACGCACTGCGCAAGGCTCTCTCGGACGGTCCCGTCACGTTCTATTGCGGCTTCGACCCGACCGCGGCCAGTCTCCACGTCGGTCACCTGGTCCAGGTGCTCACCGTCCGCCGGCTCCAGCAGGCCGGTCACCGGCCGCTGGCGCTGGTCGGCGGGGCCACCGGCCAGATCGGCGACCCGCGCCCGACGGCCGAGCGCACCCTGAACGACCCGGAGACGGTCGCGAACTGGGTGAACCGGCTGCGGGGCCAGATCGAGCCCTTCCTCTCCTTCGAGGGGGAGAACGCGGCGGTCATGGTGAACAACCTGGACTGGACCGCGGGCCTGTCCGCGATCGAGTTCCTGCGGGACATCGGCAAGCACTTCCGGGTCAACAAGATGCTGACCAAGGACTCGGTCGCCCGGCGCCTGGAGTCGGAGCAGGGCATCAGCTACACCGAGTTCAGCTACCAGCTGCTCCAGGGCATGGACTTCCTGGAGCTGTACCGGCGGTACGGCTGCACGCTCCAGCAGGGCGGCTCCGACCAGTGGGGCAACCTGGTGGCGGGGCTCGACCTGATCCACCGCCTGGAGCCGGGCGCCGATGTGCACGCGCTCGCGACGCCGCTGATGGTCAAGGCGGACGGCACGAAGTTCGGCAAGACCGAGGGCGGGGCCGTCTGGCTCGACGCGGAGATGACGACGCCGTACGCGTTCTACCAGTTCTGGCTGAACGTGGACGACCGTGACATCTCCACGTACATGCGGATCCTGTCCTTCAAGTCCCGCGCGGAGCTGGAGGAGCTGGAGCAGCTCACCGCCGAGCGGCCGCAGGCGCGGACCGCGCAGCGGGCGCTGGCCGAGGAGCTGACGACGCTGGTGCACGGCGCCGAGCAGTGCGCAGCCGTCATCAACGCCTCGAAGGCGCTGTTCGGGCAGGGCGACCTGGCCGAGCTGGACGAGGCCACGCTGGCGGCTGCGCTCTCCGAGCTGCCGCACGCGCGCGTGACCGAGCTCGGGCAGGTCGTGGACCTGTTCGTCGAGGTCGGTCTCGCACCGAGCAAGTCGGGCGCGCGCCGCACGGTGAAGGAGGGCGGTGCCTACGTGAACAACGTGAAGGTGACCGCCGAGGACGCCGAGGTGGCGGCCGACGAGCTGCTGCACGGCCGCTGGCTGGTGCTGCGCCGGGGCAAGAAGAACCTGGCGGCGATCGAGCTGGTGGCGGCCGGCGCGGAGGGCTGACCTCCGGAGAGTGACGACACGGCGGAGGCCGGTACGCGCGGGATGCGCGTACCGGCCTCCGCCGTGCTGTCGGGTGGGCCGCACGGTCGGGCGGGCGTTCCCGCACGGTCGGTCGGGTGGGCCGTGCCGGCGGGTGGCCCAGGTCCGTCAGGCCCGTTGCTTGTTGCCGCGGACCGCGTTCCACAACATGTCGCCCAGGCCCACCACGACGACCGCGCCGACGAGTTGGAGCAGGTGGCGGATCCAGTCGATGCCCTTGGTGTCCTCGACGCCGATCCAGCCCGCGACAGCGTTGCCGAGAACGCTGCCGAGAATGCCGAAAATGGTCGTCAGCCACAGCGGGATCTGCTGCTTCCCCGGGATGATCGCCTTGGCGATCAGACCGAGGACGAACCCCACGATGATTGCCCACAACCAGCTCATGCTCGCCTCCTCATGCGGCGCAATCTGCGCATGTGGGCCCAGTCTCGGCCCATCCGCCATACGGCGCATGTCGGACGGGCCCATACGTGACCCGGCCTCCTCCGCCTCGGACCTCAGGCGTACCGTGGAGACAGGTCCGGAACGGGGAGAGTCCGGCGTGGACGCTGGTGGTGGAATGTGATGCGGAAGCATGGCGGAGCCGAGGTCTTCCGGATCACCGGGGCCCGGCAGGGCCTCGCCGAGGACGTGCGGGGCCGGGAACGGCGGTACGTGATCTCGATGACGGTGCGGACGCTGTCCGTCATCGCCGCGGTCGTCCTGTGGAACGTCGAACGCCACGTGGCCGTCGTGGCCCTGGTCCTCGGCGCGCTGCTCCCCTATGTCGCCGTGGTCATCGCGAACGCGGGACGGGAGAAGCCGCCGTCCCTCCCCTCGACGTTCGTGCCCGCGCCGACCCGGCCCGAGCTGCCCTCGGGGGACGTCCCGGCGGAACCGCGTACGGAACGCGCACACGGTCAGAGTTGATCATCACGACGATCTAAAAGCTCAGGAAAAGCTCAGATCAATCATGAAGTTCCGGTGCACCACACCCCAGTCCCCGTGACATACTTCCTACGCGCTCCGCATCCCCCGTCGGAGCGACGGACCGGTGCCGGGCAGCTCCCCCCGTGGCTGCTCGGCATCGCCATTGCTGGACAATGATCGAATGAGCGACGAGACGCCGATCTGTTCGGCCAAGGGCTGCCGTGCCGACGCGGTGTGGGTGCTGGCCTGGAACAACCCCAAGCTGCACACACCGGAGCGACGCAAGACCTGGCTCGCCTGCGAGGAGCACCGCGAGCATCTCTCCCAGTTCCTGGGTGTACGGGGCTTCCTGAAGGACGTCGTCCCGCTGACCGAGTGGGAACCGGTCGAGGACTCAGCCGCCGATCGCTGACATCGGGCGCTCGGGCTGCAGGAAGCTCGGGTCGTCCAGGCCCGAGCCCGCCTTCTTGCCCCACATCGCCAGCTTCCAGATCCGGGCGATCTCCGTGTCGGGGGCGTCCGAGCGCAGCGCGGCCCGCAGGTCGGTCTCTTCGGTGGCGAACAGACAGGTCCGCACCTGGCCGTCGGCGGTCAGCCGGGTCCGGTCGCAGGCCCGGCAGAACGGGCGGGTGACGGAGGCGATGACGCCCACGGTGTGCGGTCCGCCGTCGACGACCCAGCGCTCGGCGGGGGCCGAGCCGCGCTCGTCCGAGCCCTCGGGGGTCAGGGCGAAGCGGGTGCGCAGGGACTCCAGGATGTCGCCTGCGGTGATCATGCCGTCGCGCTTCCAGCCGTGCTGGGCGTCCAGCGGCATCTGCTCGATGAACCGCAGTTCGTAGCCGTTCTCCACGGCCCAGGCCAGCAGGTCGGGGGCCTCGTCGTCGTTGAGCCCGGGCATCAGGACCGCGTTGACCTTCACCGGGGTGAGCCCGGCGTCCCGCGCGGCGGCCATGCCGTCGAGCACGTCGTGGTGGCGGTCGCGGCGGGTCAGGGTCTTGAAGACCTCGGGCCGCAGGGTGTCGAGGGAGACGTTGACCCGGTCGAGGCCGGCGGCCTTGAGCGCGCCGGCCGTCCGCTTCAGTCCGATGCCGTTCGTGGTGAGGGACATCCGGGGGCGGGGCTCCAGGGCCGCGCACCGCTCGACGATGCCGACCAGGCCTGGGCGGAGCAGGGGCTCACCGCCGGTGAAGCGGACCTCCGTGACACCGAGCTCGGTGACCGCGATCCGTACCAGCCGGACGATCTCGTCGTCGGTCAGCAGATCGGGCTTGGCCAGCCACTGCAGACCCTCCTCCGGCATGCAGTACGTGCACCGCAGATTGCACCGGTCGGTGAGCGAGACGCGAAGGTCGGTGGCCACGCGGCCGTACGTGTCGATGAGCACTGTGGGCCCCCTCCCCTTCGTTCGGTGATTTCTACAGCGAGCCTACGCGAGACCACCGACAACCAGCAGGGGCCGATTGGAACGAGGACCGCGACGGCCGCGTCGTAGGACTCTACGACGCGGCCGTTCCGTCATCGCTCAGCGTGTACGGGTCAGTGCGCTCCGACGCCGGTGAGGGACTTGACCTCCAGCTCGGCGTACTTGCCCTTGTCCGGCTCCTCCTTGGAGAGGAGGGAGCCGAGCCAGCCGAGCAGGAAGCCCAGCGGGATCGAGACCAGGCCCGGGTTCTCCAGCGGGAACCAGTAGAAGTCCACGGTCTTGAACATCGAGGTGGGCTTGCCGGAGACGACCGGCGAGAAGAGCACCAGGACGACCGAGGAGATCAGACCGCCGTAGATCGACCAGAGCGCGCCCTGCGTGGTGAACCGCTTCCAGAACAGGCTGTAGAGGATCGTCGGCAGGTTGGCGGAGGCGGCGACGGCGAAGGCGAGGGCGACCAGGCCGGCGACGTTGAGGTCGCGGGCGAGCGCGCCGAGGGCGATCGAGACGACACCGATGAGGACGGTCGCCCAGCGGGCCGCGCGGACCTCCTCCTTCTCCGTGGCCTTCCCGCGCCGGATGACGTTGGCGTAGATGTCGTGCGCGAAGGAGGACGACGAGGCCAGGGTCAGGCCGGCGACCACGGCGAGGATGGTGGCGAAGGCGACCGCGGAGATCACCGCGAGCAGGATCGCGCCGCCGGTGGAGTCGGGGCCGCCGCCGATCTCCAGGGCCGCGAGCGGCGCGGCGGTGTTGCCCGCCTTGTTCGAGGCGATGATGTCGCTGTTCTTCAGCAGCGCGGCGGCGCCGAAGCCGAGCACGATCGTCATCAGGTAGAAGGCGCCGATGATGCCGATGGCCCAGTTGACCGACTTACGGGCGGCCTTCGCGGTCGGCACCGTGTAGAAGCGGATCAGGATGTGCGGGAGGCCGGCCGTGCCGAGGACGAGGGCGATGCCGAGGGAGAGGAAGTCCAGCTTCGAGATGCCGGTGGCCCCGTACTTGAGGCCGGGCTCCAGGAACGCCGAGCCCTTGCCGCTGTTGGTGGCGGCCGCGCCGAGCAGGTCGGAGAGGTTGAAGTCGAACTTCAGCAGGATGAGGAAGGTGATCAGGAGCGTGCCCGCGATGAGCAGGACGGCCTTGACCATCTGCACCCAGGTGGTGCCCTTCATGCCGCCGATGGTGACGTACACGATCATCAGGACGCCGACCAGGGCGACGATGGCGATCTTGCCGCCGTCGCTGGTGATGCCGAGCAGCAGCGAGACGAGCACGCCGGCGCCGGCCATCTGGGCGAGCAGGTAGAAGATCGAGACGACGATCGTGGAGGTGCCGGCGGCGGTACGGACCGGGCGCTGGCGCATCCGGTAGGCGAGCACGTCGCCCATGGTGAAGCGGCCGGAATTGCGCAGCGGCTCGGCGACCAGGAGCAGGGCGACCAGCCAGGCGACCAGGAAGCCGATCGAGTAGAGGAAGCCGTCGTAGCCGAAGAGCGCGATGGCGCCCGCGATGCCGAGGAAGGACGCGGCGGACATGTAGTCGCCGGAGATCGCGAGGCCGTTCTGGAAGCCGGTGAACTGGCGGCCGCCGGCGTAGAAGTCGGCGGCGCTCTTGGTCTGGCGGCCGGCCCAGACGGTGATGGCGAGCGTGGCGACGACGAAGGCGCCGAAGAGGGTGATGATCAGCGGCCGGTGCTCGGCGGTCGCGTTGCCCGCCGCGAGGAGGAGGGTGGAGCTGTTCACGCGTCGGCCTCCATACGGGACTTGATGGCCTCGGCCTTGGGGTCGAGCCGTTCGGCCGCGTGGCGGGAGTAGAGCCAGGCGATGAGGAAGGTGGTGGCGAACTGGCCGAGGCCGAGGACGAGGGCCACGTTGATGTTGCCGAAGAGCTTGGTGCCCATGAAGCCGCCCGCGTAGTTGGAGAGCAGCACGTACAGCAGGTACCAGGCGATGAAGGCGACCGTCAGGGGGAAGGCGAAGGAGCGGTAGGTACGGCGCAGTTCGCCGAATTCCGCACTCTCCTGCACCTCGACGAAGGCCTCGGTCGTGGGCTGGACGGGGCCGGCGACGGCCTCCGGGCCGTCCGGGGGCGGCGGTGCTTCGGTGACCACGGAATCTCCTTGGGGCGCGGGTGCGGTGGGCATGGACAAAGAGGCCTCACTGGGGTCGGGGACGGGGCTCCGGCCGGAGCTCCTCCCCTGCACAACGGCACGGAGCGCGCGGCGAAGCGGTTCACCGGGAGTGGATCTGCTTCCCCGGTCTGACTGGATATTCCTCCGGATCCACGCCAATCCCTCTCAACTCATTGATGACGCGGGAAGATCAGCGATAACTTCACTCGTCATGCACCTGCCTGTACGCAAACGGCGTACGGGCAGTACAGACGGATGATGTGGAGAACCCATGGCTCATCTGGGATCGAGACGCGGCCGAGTACTCGCTCTGCCCGTCGGTCTCGCGCTGACCGCCTCGCTCGGCTTCCTTCCGGCGGGCGCCTCCGCCGCCGAAGTGAGCGACGGCGCCGCGACGACCGCCGTCTCGACGAACGGCCCCAAGCTGTCGTACGTCGTCAACATCGACGGGGGCCGCGGGACGGCCGCCTCGGTGAAGAAGGCGATAGCGGCGGCCGGTGGCACTGTGGTCATCGCGTATGACCAGATAGGCGTGATAGTCGTCCACTCGCAGAACCCCGAGTTCGCGAAGACGATCCGCAAGGCCCGGGGCGTGGTGTCGGCCGGTTCGACGCGCACCGCCCCGCTCTCCGTCCAGAAGGACACCTCGGTCGGTGAGGGCGGTCAGGCCCTCACCGCCGCCGAGGCGACCTCGTCCGCGGCGAGCGCCACGGACGACCAGGACGCGCTGGAGCCGCTGCAGTGGGACCTGCCCGCCATCAAGGCGGACCAGGCCCACAAGCGGACGCTCGGCAGCAGCAAGGTGACGGTCGCCGTCATCGACACCGGTGTCGACGACACCCACCCGGACCTGGCGCCGAACTTCGACGCCCGTGCCTCGGCCAACTGCGTCACCGGCGCGCCGGACACCACCCCCGGCTCCTGGCGTCCGCAGGCGGGCGAGAGCGACCACGGCACGCACGTCGCCGGCACCATCGCCGCGGCCAAGAACGGCACCGGCATCACCGGTGTCGCGCCGGGCGTGAAGGTCTCGGGCATCAAGGTGTCCACGACCGACGGCTTCTTCTACACCGAGGCCGTCGTCTGCGGCTTCATGTGGGCGGCCGAGCGCGGCGTCGAGATCACCAACAACAGCTACTACACCGACCCGTGGCTGTTCGCGTGCAAGAACGACGAGGACCAGAAGGCCCTGATCGAGGCCGTCACCCGCGCGACCCGCTACGCGGAGCGCAAGGGCACGGTCAACGTCGCGGCGGCCGGCAACTCCAAGATGGACCTGGCGGCGGACGAGCTCACCGACGTCACCAGCCCGAACGACACCACGCCGGTGACGCGGGTCATCGACCCCAAGGAGTGCCTCGACTACCCGGCGATGCTGCCCGGCGTGGTCACCGTCTCCGCGACAGGCGCCAAGGACCTGAAGGCCTCGTACTCCAACTACGGTCTCGGCGTCGTCGACATCTCGGCGCCCGGCGGCGACCGGACCGAGTACCAGACCCCGGCGGCCCCGGCGGTCAACGGCCGCATCCTGTCGACCACGGTCAACGGCGGCTACAACTACAAGGCCGGTACGTCGATGGCCTCGCCGCACGCCGCCGGTGTGCTCGCGCTGCTCAAGTCGACGCACCCGAAGGCGACCCCGGCCCAGCTGAAGGCGATGCTGTACGCGCAGGCCGACGACCGCGCCTGCACCAACCCGTACGACATCGAGGGTGACGGCGTCGTCGACGCGGTCTGCGAGGGCGGCAAGAGCAAGAACGGCTTCTACGGAGCCGGTCTCGTGGACGCGCTCGACGCGGTCAAGCGCCGCTAGGCACGTCCGACGCACGACTGAGGGGCTCCGGTGTGGTGTGCCACACCGGAGCCTTTCGCGTGGCACCGAGTGCCATCATGCGGCTCATGGACACCACGGTGCGTACGGGTACGGAGTTGTTGTGGTCTGCCCTGGGCGGCGATCCCTCGCTGGTCGACCGGGTGGCGTACGGAGGTCCGTCGGGGCTGCTGCCGGCCCGGCTGCCGGTGATGGACCTGGCGCGGGCGGCGGTCGCGGTCGCGGGGCTCGCGGCGGTGGAGCGGGCGGGGCTGCCGGGGCGGGTCCGGGTGGACGACGGGGCGGTCGCCACGGCCTTCGTGAGCGAGCGTCACCTGCGGATCGACGGCAGGGCCCCCGTCTGGTTCGCGCCGCTCTCGCGGTTCTGGCGGTGCTCGGACGGCTGGGTCCGTACGCACGCCAACTACCCGCACCACAAGACGGCGTTGCTGACGGCGCTCGGTGTGCGCGAGGAGTCGGTGGAGGCTTCCGTGGAGGCCGTGGCGGCCGCGATCGCCGAGCGGACGGCCGCCGAGGTCGAGACGGCGGTGTACGCGGCCGGGGGCCTGGCCGTCGCCCTGCGCACACCGGAGGAGTGGGCGGCGCACGAGCAGGGCCGGGAGGTGGCCGCCCGCCCGCTGCTGGCCCGGGAGCGCCTCGACGACGCACCGCCGCGGCGGCGTTCCGGTCCGCTGCGGGTCCTGGACCTGACCCGGGTCATCGCGGGGCCGGTCGCGACGCGGACTCTCGCGCTGCTCGGCGCGGACGTGCTGCGGATCGACCCGCCGGCCGACCCCGAACTGCCCGACCAGCACGCCGACACGGACATCGGCAAGCGGACCGCCGCGCTCGATCTGGCGAGCCCCTCGGACCGGCGGACCTTCGACGAACTCCTGGACGCGGCCGACGTCCTGGTCACCGGCTACCGGCCGGGCGCCCTGGACCGCTTCGGCCTGCACCGCCCCGGCCTGGTGGTCGCCCGGCTCTCCGCCTGGGGCGACTACGGGCCCTGGGGCGAGCGGCGCGGCTTCGACAGCCTGGTGCAGGTGGCGACCGGGATCGCGGTGACCGAGGGGTCGGCGGACGCTCCCGGGGCGCTGCCCGCGCAGGCCCTGGACCACGGCACGGGCTATCTGCTGGCGGCGGCGGTGCTGCGGACGCTGACCGAGCAGGACCGGGAGGGCGGCACGCGCCTCGTACGCCTGGCCCTGGCCCAGACGGGCCACTGGCTGACGCACGCCCTCCCGGGCTACTCCCCCGAGCGGTACCTCACGGAGACCGAGGGACCGCTGGGCCGGCTGCGGCACGCGCTGTCGCCGGTCTCGTACGAGGACGGCCCGACGGGCTGGTCGCGCCCGCCGGGCGTCGCCGGAGCCGACGCTCCGGAGTGGCTCGGGGCCTGACGAGGCTCAGGGTCCGACGCGGCTCGGGGCCTGACGAGGCTCAGGGTCCGACGCGGCTCGGGGCCTGACCAGGCTCAGGGCCCGACGCGGCTCAGGGCCCGACGCGGCTCGGGGCCTGACGAGGCTCGGGGCCCGACGCGGCTCAGGGCCCGACGCGGCTCGGGGCCTGACGAGGCTCAGGGCTTGACCAGGACCTTCAGGGCGGTGCGCTCGTCCATCGCCTTGTAGCCGACCGGGACTCCGTCCAGGCCGACGGTCAGGTCGAAGACCGGGGACGGGTCGAGGGTGCCGGCGAGGACGTCCGGGAGCAGCTCCGGGATGTACGCGCGGACGGGGGCGACGCCGCCGCGCAGGGCGATGTTCCGGTCGAACATGACGGAGAGGTCGAGTCCCGTGCCGCTGCCGTGCGGGACGCCGACGTAGCCGATGGAGCCGCCGTCGCGGGCGATGGCGACGGCCGTGCGCATCGACTGCTCGGTGCCGACGGCCTCGATGACGGCGTGGGCGCCCTGGCCGCCGGTGAGTTCGAGGACGGCCGCCTCGGCGGCCTCGCCGCGGCCCGCGACGACGTCGGTGGCGCCGAAGGTGCGGGCGATGTCGGTACGGGCGGTGTGGCGGCCGAGCGCGATGATCCGCTCGGCGCCGAGCCGCTTGGCGGCGAGGACGCCGCAGAGGCCGACGGCGCCGTCGCCGACGACCGCGACGGTGGAGCCCGGGCGGACGCCGGCGCCGAGGGCGGCGTGGTGGCCGGTGCCCATGACGTCGGAGAGGGCGAGGAGGGCGGTCAGCAGGTGGTCGTCGGAGGCGGCCTCGGCGGGCAGCTTGACGAGGGTGCCGTCGGCGAAGGGGACCCGGACGGCCTCGCCCTGGCCGCCGTCGGAGCCGACGGAGCCCCAGAAGCCGCCGCGCGGACAGGAGGTCTGCAGGCCCTCGGCGCAGTAGTCGCAGGTGCCGTCGGACCAGACGAACGGGGCGACGACGAGGTCGCCCGCGGCGAAGCCGGAGACGTCCGCGCCCGCCTGCTCGACGATCCCGAGGAACTCGTGCCCGATCCGCTGACCGGGCTGCCGCTCCGACTCGCCCCGGTAGGCCCACAGGTCGCTGCCGCAGATGCAGGCCCGCAGGACCCGCACGACCACGTCGGTGGGGTCCTGGACGACAGGGTCGGGCACGTCCTCCACGCGCATGTCGAACGGGGCGTGGATGGTGGTGGCGCGCATGGGGGGCGGTCCTTGCTGTCGAGCGGTGTCAGGCGGCGGTGCTCCGTTCACCGTACGCCTGTGTGAGGACGCCCGTGGTCAGCAGGTACTGGGCGGCGATGTAGGTGGCCATGATCCAGAAGTCGGGGGCGGGCAGCTGGGGCCACTCGGCGATACCGGTCGCGATGAGGGTGTCGGAGAGCAGGAACAGCGCGCCGCCCGCGCCGGCGGTGAGGCCGAGGGCGCTGGAGCGGTAGGCCATGGCGGCGAGCAGGAGGGAGTAGCCGGCGACGGGGATCCGCAGGTCGGCGGGGAGGTCGGGCCAGAGCAGGACGACCGTCCCGACGAGGGCGACGGCGTACACACCGCCGAGCGGCACCGACGTACGACGCCGTCCGAAGAGGGCGAGGTAGCAGACGTGCCCGGCGGCGAAGGAGCCCATGCCGACGAGGAAGGCCCAGTCGGCGTCGAGGAGCAGGAATACGTCGCCGCCCCAGCCGAAGAGCAGCGCGACGATCAGGAGCCTGGGGGCGCCGCGGGTGGCCGCGTAGGCGGCGAGCAGCGGCATCAGGAGCGGCTTGGCGATCCGGTGCCCGAGGTCGGCGCCGGCGAGGAGGGAGACCAGGTCGACGGCGACGGCGAGGGCGAAGGCGGCGAGCAGGACGCGCGAGAGCGTGCCGGTCGCGGCGGCGGTGGCGGTACGGGCGCTCACGCGGCGGGCTCCGGGGCGGCGGGGCCGGTGCCCTGGCCGTGC